>NZ_JBEOVJ010000122.1:0-17018 GCF_040295435.1 Streptomyces sp. NPDC002809 | reverse complement strand
CCCGGGGGTATACCGCTTTGTCGGGCGGGTGGGCCCTGTTGTCCGTACCCGGCCGAAAGTGCTGAGGGGGTCTCGTCTCAGACCTGCGCGGCCGTGCCCCGGTCCGGGACGCAACGGCCTTCCTCGGTGCGGTACTTCCACTGGGCGCCCTGGCTCACGAGTTCCTTGACCGCCAGCAGGAAGCGCTCGATGTGCTCGTCCGGCGTACCGGCGCCGAAGCTGACCCGGATCGCGTTGAGGGACTTCTGGCCCGGCTCCGCCTCGGGCGCGCCGCACTCCCCGACGTCCTGCGGGTCGCTGCCGAGCAGGGTGCGCACGAGGGGGTGGGCGCAGAACAGTCCGTCACGCACTCCGATGCCGTACTCGGCGGAGAGCGCCGCGGCGAAGTGCGAGCTGTTCCAGCCCTCCACCACGAAGGAGATGACGCCGACCCGCGGGGCGTCGTCGCCGAACAGCGAGAGCACCTTGACTTCGGGGACCTCGGCGAGTCCGGCGCGGACCGCGGTGACGAGCTGCTGCTCGCGGGCGACCAGGCTGTCGAACCCGGCCTCGGTGAGCGCCTTGCAGGCGGAGGCGATGGAGTAGACGCCGATGACGTTGGGCGAGCCGGCCTCGTGGCGGGCGGCGGTGGTGTGCCATTCGACGTCGACACCGCCGTCGGTGCGCCGTGCGACCTTGCGGGAGGCGCCCCCGCCGGCCAGGTAGGGCTCGGCGTCGCGCAGCCAGTCGGAGCGCCCGGCCAGGACCCCGGAGCCGAACGGTGCGTACAGCTTGTGCCCGGAGAAGGCGACCCAGTCGACGTCCAGCTCGGCGATGTCGACGGGGTGGTGCGGGGCGAGCTGGGCGGCGTCCAGCACGATCCGGGCGCCGTGGGCGTGCGCGGCGGCGGCGAGCTCCCTGACCGGCCACAGCTCGCCGGTGACGTTGGAGGCACCGGTGACGCAGACCAGCGCGGGGCCGTAGGGGTCGCGGTCGGCGAGGGCCCGCTCCAGCGTCTGGACGGCTTCACCCGGGGTGCGCGGGGCGTTCAGGTACGTCACCCGGGCGTCGCGCCAGGGCAGCAGCGAGGCGTGGTGCTCGGTCTCGAAGACGAACACCTGGCAGTCGGCGGGCAGTGCGGCGGCGAGCAGGTTGAGCGAGTCGGTGGTGGACCGGGTGAAGATCACCTGGTCGTCGGCGCGGCAGCCGAGGAACTCCGCGACCGTCTCACGGCTGCTCTCGAAGAGGTCCGTGGAGAGCTGCGAGAGGTAACCGGCACCGCGGTGGACGCTGCCGTAGTACGGCGCGTACGCGGCCACGTCGTCCCACACCCGCTGCAGGGCCGGAGCGCTGGCGGCGTAGTCCAGCGCGGCGTAGGTGACCTCTCCGCCGGTGACCAGCGGAACCGTCACATCCTTGCCCAGAACCGGCAGCGGAGCACAAATCGACTGGTCGGTGGCAGCGGTGAAGACAGACATGACGAACTCCCGTAACAGGCAGGCGAATTCCGCGTGCCTGCGGATACGCGGCAGCACGGAAGGAAGAAGAAGGGTGTGCGGAGGAGGGCCGGAAAGCCCTATCGCATTCGCTTGCTCACAAGAGGCTCCCTGAGGACCAGGACCCCACGGGTGGACATCTGACGACGTCGAGGGGTCCGCGCTTGCCGCAGACCTCGCTGCCTGCGGCCTGGTCTTCACCCGGGGCACCCCGCCACGGACGGAGGGTTGCCGGACAGCGGGCCGGGGCCGTAGTCGCTGTCACTCATGACCTGCGCAGCATCTTGCCATACGTACGAAAACGCGCAAGGCGCAGTCCATGATCTGGACTGCGCCCTGCCTCACATGCCGTACGCCGGTCTCTCAGGCGTTGCTGGCCACGACCCATCTCTCCAACGCCCGGCCTGCCGCGCCCGAGTCGATGGACTCGGCGGCCTTCGCCATCCCCGCGGTGAGCTGCTCGGTGAGCGTGCCCTCCCCCGGGTCCAGCGCGACGAGCGCCGCCGCGGAGTTGAGCAGGACGGCGTCCCGTACGGGGCCCGTCTCCCCGGCGATGAGCCGGCGGGCCACATCGGCGTTGTACGAGGCGTCCGCGCCCCGCAGCGCCTCCACCGGCACCAGGTCGATGCCGACGTCGCGCGGGTCGAAGGCCTCTTCGCGCACCACGCCGTCCCTGGCGACCCAGACACGGGAGGTCGCGGTGGTGGTCAGCTCGTCCAGGCCGTCGTCGCCGCGGAAGACCAGTGCGGAGTTGCCTCGCTCGGCGAGGACGCCCGCGACGATCGGCGCCATCCGCAGGTCGGCGACGCCGATCGCCTGCGAGCGCACCTTGGCCGGGTTGGTGAGCGGCCCGAGGATGTTGAAGGTGGTCGGCGCGCCGAGCTCCGCCCGGGCCTTGGCCGCGTGCCTCAGGGCGGGGTGGAACTTCACGGCGAAGCAGAACGTGATGCCCGCTTCCTCGGCCACCTCCACCACACGCTGCGGGGACAGCTCCAGATTGACGCCGAGCTTCCCCAGCACGTCGGAGGAGCCGCTGGCCGACGACGAGGCCCGGTTGCCGTGCTTGACGACCTTGGCGCCGGTCCCCGCCACGACGATCGCCGACATGGTGGAGATGTTGACCGTCTTGGCCATGTCGCCGCCGGTGCCCACGATGTCGACCGTACGGCCGGGCACATGGATGGTCGTGGCGTGCTCGTACATCGCACGGACCAGGCCGGAGACCTCCCTGACGGTCTCGCCCTTGGCGCGCAGCGCCACCGCGAAGCCGGCGATCTGCACATCGGTCGCCTCGCCGCTCATGATGCGGTCCATCGCCCAGGCGGTGTCGTCGGCGGTCAGGTCCTGGCCGCGCAGCAGGGGGGTCAGCACGCCGGGCCAGGAACGGGCCGCCACGCTGTCGCCGCCGACCGGGGTCACAACGTTCATGGTCCACTCCTGGGTCCACAGCCGAAAAAAGGAACGTCACCACCCTATCGAGCCCCGGGAACAGCGAAGAGCCCCGTCCATGCGATGGACGGGGCTCCTGCTGTGGCGATCAGTTCAGGTGATCAGTGGTGGCCGTGGCCGCTGGTGATCTCCTTGTACTCCTCGGCGGTGGGCTTGGCGATCTGGTTGTTCTCGCCGTAGAAGCCCTTGCTGAGCTTGGCCCGCAGCTTGTGCACCAGGGACACCTTGCGCTCGACACCGTTCTCGTCGACCGTCGGGCCGATCTCGTACGGCTTGTACTGCTCGTGCGCGGTGAGCGTGTGCAGCTGCGCGGGTGCCAGCGGCTCGTGCACCTCGACGAACTCACCGTGCGGCAGGCGCTTGATGAGCCCGGACTCGCGGCCGTGCAGCACCTTCTCCTTGTCCCGGCGCTGAAGGCCCAGGCAGATCCGCTTGGTCGCGATGAACGCGAGAACCGGTCCGACGAAGAAGAAGATCCGGACGAACCACGAGATCGCGTTCAGCGACAGGTGGAAGTGCGTGGCCCAGAGGTCGTTTCCACCACCCACGAGACCGATGAAGTACACGGTGATCCAGGCGACACCGAAGGCCGTCCGGGTCGGGGCGTTGCGCGGGCGGTCCAGGATGTGGTGCTCGCGCTTGTCGCCGGTGACCCACGACTCGATGAACGGGTACATCGCGATCGCACCCAGGATCACGCCGAAGAGCACCAGTGGGATGAACACGCCCAGGACGAGTGTGTGACCCCAGAGGTTGATCTCCCAGCCCGGCATCACTCGGATCAGACCCTCGGCGAAGCCCATGTACCAGTCGGGCTGGGCGCCGGTGGACACCTGGTCCGGGCGGTACGGGCCGATGGCCCAGATCGGGTTGATCGAGGCGATGCCCGCGATGACGGCGATGACACCGAAGACCAGGAAGAAGAAGCCTCCGGCCTTCGCCATGTACACCGGCAGCAGCGGCATGCCCACGACGTTCTTGTTGGTCCGGCCGGGACCCGCGAACTGCGTGTGCTTGTGGTAGAAGACCAGGATCAGGTGGCCCACCAGCAGCCCGAGCATGATGCCCGGCAGCAGCAGGATGTGGATCGAGTAGAACCGGGCGACGAAGTCGCCGCCGGGGAACTCCCCGCCGAACAGGAACATCGAGATGTAGGTGCCGACGATCGGCATCGACAGGATCGCGCCCTGGGTGAAGCGGACACCCGTGCCCGAGAGCAGGTCGTCCGGGAGCGAGTAGCCGGTGAAGCCGGTGAACATGCCCAGCACGAACAGCAGGAAGCCGAACAGCCAGTTGATCTCACGCGGCTTGCGGAACGCACCCGTGAAGAACACGCGCATCATGTGGACGAACATGCCGGCCAGGAAGATCAGCGCGGCCCAGTGGTGGATCTGGCGGACGAGCAGACCACCGCGGACGTCGAAGCTGATGTCCAGCGTCGAGGCGTAGGCCTCGGACATCCGGATGCCCTGCATGGGCTCGTACGGGCCGTGGTACACGACCTCGTTCATGCTCGGGTGGAAGAACAGCGTCAGGTACACACCCGTGAGGATGATGATGATGAAGCTGTAGAGGCAGATCTCACCGAGCATGAAGGACCAGTGGTCCGGGAAGATCTTGCGCATGTTGGCCTTGGCCAGGGAGTAGATCCCGAGCCGGCCGTCCGCCCAGTCGGCAACCTTCTCACCGGCGGGCGCCTTGCGCTTCGTATCGGTCGCAGTGCTCATCCGCGCTCCCAGAATGCAGGACCGACGGGCTCTTCGAAGTCACCGAGCGCCTGGAGGTTGCCCTCGCTGTTCACACCGATCCGCAGCTGCGGAAGTGCGTGACCGGCCGGACCGAAGATGACGCGGGCGCCGTCGGAGAGGTCGAAGGTGGACTGGTGGCACGGGCAGAGCACGTGGTGCGTCTGCTGCTCGTACAGGCTGATCGGGCAGCCGACGTGGGTACAGATCTTGGAGAAGGCCACGATTCCCTCGTGGGCCCACTCGCGCTCGCGCTTGTCCTTGATGTTGTCCGGCTCGATGCGGATGATCATCAGCGCGGCCTTGGCGATCTGCGTCTGGAAGTCGTGCGCGTCCTCCTCCAGGCCCTCGGGCATGGCGAAGGTGAGCGAACCGACGACGACGTCCTCGGGACGAAGCGGCTCCATCGTGTTCATGTTGATGAGCTGCTTGCCCTCGGCCCACAGGGTCGAGCGGAGCTTCTTCTCCGGCAGCGGACCGAGGTCGCGCAGCAGCACCACACCGGCGAGCGGCACCAGGGCCAGCGCTCCGAACATGGTGTTACGGATCAGCTTGCGCCGGCCGAACGCGGACTCCTCGGCGCCTGCCGCGAAGTCGGCGAGAACCTTCGCCTTGACCTCGGGCTCGGCCGCGATCGCGTGACGGTCGTCCGCGACCTCCACGTCCGACATCAGGGTGCGCGCCCAGTGGACGGCGCCCGCGCCGATCGCGAAGAGCGCCACGCCCAGGGTCAGCCCCAGGGAGAAGTTGAGCGCGCTCACATGACCGAACGGGAAGATGTAGACGATCTTGTCGACCGGGAAGATGACGTAGGAGGCGATGAAGCCGACCGTCGCCAGCATGGACAGCGTGAACATGAACGCGACCGCGCGCTCGGACCGGTTGGCGGCCTGTTCGTCGATGTCCTGGATGCGCGGCTTGTGGGCCGGCAGCCCCGGGTCGGCGAACGGGTCGTCCGCACCCTCTACCGCGCCGTGCGCGGCGTCCTGCTCTGCGGGCAGGTTCTCTTCTGGAATCTCTTGGCTACTCATGACTTCTTGGCCTTAGCGGTGTGGGCCGCGACCCAGACGGCAACTGCGATCAGTGCGCCCAGACCGAAGATCCAGCCGAACAGACCTTCGCTGACCGGACCGAGTCCGCCCAGGCTGAGGCCGCCGGGGCTCGCCGACTCCGAGCTGTTCACCGTCTGGATGTACGCGATGATGTCCTTCTTCTGCTGCTCGGGCATCGTCGAGTCCGGGAACGAAGGCATGCTCTGCGGGCCGGTCTGCATGGCCTCGTAGATGTGCTTCGGGTCCACGCCTTCGAGGCTGGGGGCGTACTTGCCCTTCGTCAGGGCACCGCCCTCGCCGGTGAAGTTGTGGCACTGGGCGCAGTTGGTACGGAACAGATCGCCACCCTTGGCGACGTCCGCACCCTCAGGGCTGACCTGGCTCTTGGTCGGGACGATCGGACCGGCGCCGAGCGACGCGACGTATGCCGCGAGCTGGTCGATCTCGGCCTGGGTGTAGATGACCTTCTTCTTCGGCACCTGGGCGCCCGGCTGCTGTGCCGGCATACGGCCAGTGCCGACCTGGAAGTCGACGGCGGCGGAGCCCACGCCGACAAGCTGGGGCCCGTCGGTGGTGCCCTGACCGCCGGTTCCGTGGCAGCTGGCGCAACCGACGGAGTACAGCTTCTTGCCCTCGTCGATGGCGAGGGACTGGGCGGTGTCGTCGGCCTGCGCCCTACTCGCGGGCGCAAAGGCGGCGTACAGACCCCCAGTAGCCGCAAGCGCGAGGAGTAGTACGACGACCGCCGCCAACGGATGGCGTCGTCGTGCGGAGAGCTTTTTCACGGATTACCCCGGTGTCAGGATCTTCTGCGTCGATGATGTGGTTCGGGTACGAGCCCGGTTACTTGATCATGTAGATCGTGGCGAACAGGCCGATCCACACGACATCGACGAAGTGCCAGTAATAGGACACGACGATGGCTGCGGTCGCCTGCTCATGGGTGAACCTCTTGGCTGCGTATGTCCTGCCCAGGACGAGCAGGAAGGCGATGAGGCCGCCTGTCACATGCAGACCGTGGAAGCCGGTGGTCAGGTAGAACACCGAGCCGTACGGATCCGAGGACAGCGAGAGGCCGTCCTTCTTCACCAGCTCCGTGTACTCGAAGACCTGGCCTCCGATGAAGATCGAACCCATCACGAAAGTGATCACGAACCAGGCACGGAGCTTCTTCACATCGCCCCGCTCCGCGGCGAAGACGCCGAGCTGGCAGGTGAGTGAGGAGAGCACCAGGATCGTGGTGTTCGTCGCCGAGAACGGGAAGTTCAGGGCGGACGCCATTTCCTTCCAGTGATCTGGTCCGGTCACCGATCGCAGGGTGAAGTACATCGCGAAGAGGGCCGCGAAGAACATCAGCTCGGAACTCAACCAGATGATGGTTCCGACGCTGGTGAGGTTCGGCCGATTGACCGACGGGTGCGCGTGCCCGGTTTCTACTGTCGTTGCTGTCGCCACGACCGACATTATGTCGGTCGCTTATCCCGCCCTCACTCCGGGGGGTGCCGTTCGGTGTGTCAGAGGGGTGTGTCCTCCCCGAACGGCCCATGGTTCCGCTGTCCCGGGCGATGCTGACAGGCCATCGGGCGGAGTACGATCCGCGCATCGGACAGCCCTCATGCACCGGGTGCCCCGACAGCCCCGAAGACACAGATGTCACGGAGGAACCATGCAGCCGACCGCCACGGTCCTGGTCTACAGCGACAACGCACACACCCGTGAGCAGGTGAGGCTGGCAGCCGGGCGCAGGCCTGCTGCGGACGTACCGCAGGTGGAGTTCCTGGAGTGCGCCACCCTGCCCGCCGTCCTGGACGCGCTGGACCACGGAGGCGTCGACGTCTGCGTGTTGGACGGCGAGACGGCCCCCGCGGGCGGCATGGGCGTCTCCAGGCAGATCAAGGACGAGATCTTCCGCTGCCCGCCGGTGCTGCTGCTGATGGGCCGCCCCCAGGACGCCTGGCTGGCCACCTGGAGCCGCGCGGACGCCGCGGTGACCCTTCCGGTCGAACCGGTCGAGTTCGCGGACGCCCTGGCCGCCCTGCTGCGCAGCAGGCTCTCCGTGGAGGCCTGAGGCCCCGCCTTCCTGCCGTGGCTCCGAGGGGCTGCGCACCCCGGCCGTCAGACCGCGGGGCGCAGCCGCGCCGCCCGGACCGTGTCGACGCGGTCCGGCGTGGCGTCGTTGTTCAGCGCGCTGCCCTTCTGCCACTTGGCCCAGGACAGGTTCCAGTCGCCGTAGCCGTTGTCGAACGGCGTCATGGTCTCGCCCTCACTGCCGACGACGGTGACGATGTCACCCTCACGGACGGTGTTGAAGAACCACTCGGCCTCGCTGGTGCTCATGCCGGTGCAGCCGTGGCTGACGTTGGCGGACCCCTGTGATCCGGTGGACCACGGGGCCGCGTGCACGTACTCGCCGCTCCAGGTGACCCGCGTCGCGTAGTAGACCGGCAGGTCGTACGAGTCCTCCGAACCCTCGGCGATGCCGATGGACTCCCCGCGCATACGTACGTAGTACTCCTTGCCCAGCACGACCTTGACGCCGTTGCGGGTGGAGAAGCCCGGCTTGCCGGTGGTCACCGGAATGGTGTTGATCACTTCTCCGTTGCGCTTGACCGTCATGGAGTGCTCCGAGGCGTCGGTGATGGCCTCGATGCGGTCTCCGGTCGTGATCTTCAACGCCTTCGCGGGGGCGCCGTACAGCGCGTTGGTCACCTTGATGCCCGTCAGGTTGCTGGTGACCTCGATGGTGGCCTTCGCCGGCCAGTAGTCCCGCGGCCGGTAGTGCAGCGTCTTGTCGTCGACCCAGTACCAGGAACCGGTCACGGCGGGCGTGGAGCGCACCTTCAGGGCGCGTTCCACCGTCGCGCGGGAGGCTTTGTCGGCGACCGGGGCGCTGAGTACCGCTGTGACGGGCTGTCCGACGCCGTAGGTGCCCGCCTGCGGGCCGAAGGTGACCTTCAGGAACTTCTTGGCCGCGGCGGTCTCGAAGGAGAGCGTACGGCTGCCCGGAGCGCCGTCGTCGTCCTCCATGCTGACCTTGACGGTGTACTGGGTCCCTGCGGCGAGCGGAGCCGTGGAGTGCCAGCGGTGGCCGTCGGCGTCGAGTTCGCCCGCCAGATGGCGTCCCTCGGTGTCCACGGCCGTCACATCGGTGATGCGGCCGTCGTCGCCGTCGACGCTGACTTCGAGGGGCTTGTCCGGATCGGCCTTCTCACCGCCGTCGGGGGCGTTGGAGGAGATCTCGTCCGCCGCGTCGTACGGCTGTGCCGCGAGCGGATGGTCGTCGGACTCCCCGCAGGCGGCCGCCCCTGCGACCAGGGTCGCGGCCAGCAGAGCACAGCTCATGACAGGACGGATACGCGGCGTGTGGTTCATGAACCCACGCTAAGAAGATTCATCCGTTTCAGCGCGCCGGATGACTGCAAACGGGGGGCCCGCACTTCTCGTGGAAGTGCGGGCCCCCCGTCAGGTGGAGCGGTGTCACGGGTGGAGCGGTGTCACTGGGTGCGGTTCTCACCGCGGTAGTACTCGAAGACCCAGCCGAACAGTCCGATCAGGATGACCGGGGCCGAGAAGTAGAGCAGCCACCAGCCGAAGACGACTCCCATGAAGGCGAGAATGCCGCCGACCGCCAGCGAGAGCGGCTGCCAGCTGTGCGGGGAGAAGAACCCCACCTCGCCGGCCTCGTCCGCCACATCGGCTTCCTTGTTGTCCTGCGCCAGCGCGTCGACCCGCCGGGCCGTGAAGGCCAGGTAGAAGCCGATCATGACGCTCAGGCCGAAGGCCAGGACGAGCGCGGTGGTGCCGACCGGCTCCTTGGACCACACGCCGTACGTGACGGCCATGACGAGGATGAACAGCGCCAGACCGAGGAACATCTTGCCCTGGACCTTCACTTGCCCGCCTCCTTGCCACCGGCGAGGGCCTTGTCACCCTCGGAGAGGTGATCCAGCTGCTCAAGAGCAGTGATCTCGGGGTGGTGCAGGTCGAACGCCGGGGATTCGGAACGGATCCGCGGCAGCGTGAGGAAGTTGTGCCGCGGCGGCGGGCAGGAGGTCGCCCACTCCAGCGAACGGCCGTAACCCCACGGGTCGTCGACCTCGACCTTCTTGCCGTACTTGGCGGTCTTCCACACGTTGTAGAAGAACGGCAGGATCGACAGGCCGAGCAGGAACGAGGAGATCGTCGAGATCGTGTTCAGCGCGGTGAATCCGTCCGCGGCCAGGTAGTCCGCGTAACGACGCGGCATGCCCTCCGCGCCCAGCCAGTGCTGCACCAGGAACGTGCCGTGGAAGCCGATGAACAGCGTCCAGAACGTGATCTTCCCGAGCCGCTCGTCCAGCATCTTGCCGGTGAACTTCGGCCACCAGAAGTGGAATCCGGAGAACATCGCGAACACCACGGTGCCGAAGACGACGTAGTGGAAGTGCGCGACCACGAAGTACGAGTCCGAGACGTGGAAGTCCATCGGCGGCGAGGCCAGGATGACGCCGGTCAGACCACCGAAGGTGAAGGTGATCAGGAAGCCGATCGCCCAGAGCATCGGTGTCTCGAAGGACAACGAGCCCTTCCACATCGTGCCGATCCAGTTGAAGAACTTCACCCCGGTGGGCACCGCGATGAGGAACGTCATGAAGGAGAAGAACGGCAGGAGCACGCCGCCGGTGACGTACATGTGGTGTGCCCACACCGTCACCGAGAGGCCGGCGATCGAGATCGTCGCGGCCACGAGGCCGATGTAACCGAACATCGGCTTGCGGCTGAATACGGGGATCACTTCGGAAATGATCCCGAAGAAGGGCAAGGCGATGATGTACACCTCTGGATGGCCGAAGAACCAGAAGAGGTGTTGCCAGAGCAATGCGCCGCCGTTTGACGCGTCGAAGATATGCGCACCGAATTTTCGGTCCGCCTCCAGCGCGAAGAGCGCCGCCGCCAGCACCGGGAAGGCCAGCAGGACCAGAACACCGGTCAGCAGGACGTTCCAGACGAAGATCGGCATGCGGAACATCGTCATGCCGGGGGCGCGCATGCAGATGATCGTGGTGATGAAGTTGACCGAACCGAGGATCGTGCCGAAGCCGGAGAAGGCCAGACCCATGATCCACATGTCGGCACCGACGCCCGGCGAGCGGACGGCGTCCGACAGCGGGGAGTAGGCGAACCAGCCGAAGTCGGCCGCACCCTGCGGGGTGAGGAATCCGGCCACCGCGAGGATCGAGCCGAAGAGGTACAGCCAGTACGCGAACATGTTCAGCCGCGGGAACGCCACGTCGGGCGCACCGATCTGCAGCGGCATGATCCAGTTCGCGAATCCGGCGAACAGCGGCGTCGCGAACATCAGCAGCATGATCGTGCCGTGCATCGTGAACGCCTGGTTGAACTGCTCGTTCGACATGATCTGCGTGCCCGGACGGGCCAGCTCGGCGCGCATGAAGAGCGCCATCAGTCCGCCGATGCAGAAGAACGCGAACGATGTGACCAGGTACATCGTGCCGATCGTCTTGTGGTCAGTGGTGGTCAGCCACTTGATGACGACGTTGCCCGGCTGCTTGCGCCGGACCGGCAGCTCGTCCTCGTAGGAGTCGTCTGCTGCCGCGGCACCCTGAGGTTCGTTGAGGATGCTCACAGTTTGTTCGTCTCCGCATTCCTGGCCGGGTCGGTCTGCTCGATACCGGCCGGCAAGTAGCCCGTCTGGCCCTTCTTCGCGAGCTCCTTGAGGTGCGCCTGGTAGCGCTCCGGGGAGACGACCTTGACGTTGAAGAGCATCCGGGAGTGGTCGACGCCGCAGAGCTCGGCGCACTTGCCCATGAAGGTGCCCTCCTGGTTGGGAGTCACCTCGAAGGCGTTGGTGTGGCCCGGGATGACGTCCTGCTTCATGAGGAACGGCACCACCCAGAAGGAGTGGATGACGTCACGCGAAGTCAGGATGAAGCGGACCTTCTCACCCTTGGGAAGCCACAGGGTCGGGCCGGGGTTGCCGGTCTGCGGGTTCCGGTCTCCAGGGATGCCGGCGTCGTAGACGCCGTCCGCAGCCTTGGGGAACTGGTCGCGGAACCTGTCCGGGATGGCGTCGAGCTCCTTGGGGATCTCGTTGCCCGTGGCGGCTGAGCCGTCCACGTTCTCGATGTAGTTGAAGCCCCAGCTCCACTGGTAGCCGACCACGTTGATGGTGTGGGCCGGCTTGGCAGAGAGCGAAAGGAGCTTCGTCTCGTCTCGCGCGGTGAAGTAGAACAACACCGAGACGATGATCAGAGGGACCACGGTGTACAGCGCCTCGATGGGCATGTTGTACCGGGTCTGCGGAGGTACCTCCACCTTGGTGCGGCTGCGCCGGTGGAAGATGACACTCCAGATGATCAGTCCCCAGACAAGGACACCCGTGGCGAGCGCAGCCGCCCACGAGCCCTGCCAGAGGGAAAGGATCCGAGGAGCCTCTTCCGTTACCGGTGTGGGCATACCGAGGCGGGGAAAATCCTGCCAGTTGTACGAACAACCGGAGGCCGTCGCCAGGACCAGGCCCGCAGTCAGCACCTGCGGCAGCTTCCGCCGCATCGGGCGCCGCGACAAGCGGTCGGAGCCGTTGGGACTCACGTAGCGCCTTCCCGAGAGTCTCGCCCGCACGGTCGGCGCGCCCGTCTCGCTGGTCGGTCGCCGGCCCTGACGCGGGCAGGGGTTTGGATGTTTATGCGGACCAAACCCTACTGGACGCTATTTGGGGTCGCGCGGGGAGGGTGCCCAACGCGCCGCCCGACTCCCCGAAGGGGTGGAATCCGGGGCTCCGGCCGCCATCTGACGCCTCCTCTTCCCACCGTCCGGACGGCCGGGTCCCGGGCCGCACCCGTGGCCGGGCTAGCGTGGCCGGGTGCCCTACTTCGACGCCGCGTCCGCCGCCCCCCTCCATCCCGTCGCCCGCCAGGCGCTGCTTGCCGCACTGGACGAGGGCTGGGCAGACCCGGCCCGCCTCCACCGCGAGGGGCGGCGCGCCCGGCTGCTGCTGGACGCGGCCCGGGAGGCGGCGGCGGAGGCCGTCGGCTGCCGCCCCGACGAGCTGACGTTCACCTCGTCGGGCACGCGGGCGGTCCATTCCGGTATTTCCGGAGCCCTCGCGGGGCGTCGGCGTGTCGGCCGCCATCTGGTGGTGTCGGCGGTCGAACACTCGTCGGTACTCCATACGGCCGCCACCCACGAGAGCGGAGGCGGCTCGTACACCGAGGTTCCGGTGGACGGCACGGGCGCGGTGAGTCCGCGGGCCTTCGCGAGCGCGCTGCGCGACGACACCGCTCTGGCATGCCTGCAGTCCGCCAACCACGAGGTGGGTACCGAGCAGCCGGTGACCGAGGTGGCCGAGCTCTGCCGGGCCGCGGGGGTGCCGCTGCTGGTGGACGCCGCCCAGTCACTGGGGTGGGGGCCTGCGCCGGCCGGCTGGTCGCTGCTGACGGCGAGCGCCCACAAGTGGGGCGGTCCGGCCGGGGTCGGGCTCCTCGCGGTGCGCAAGGGTGTGCGGTTCGCGCCGCAAGGCCCCACGGACGAACGGGAGTCGGGGCGGGCCGCCGGCTTCGAGGACATCCCGGCGATCGTGGCCGCGGCGGCGTCCCTGCGGGCGGTGCGGGCGGAGGCGTCCGCGGAGTCGCTGCGGCTGCGGGCCCTGGTCGACCGGATCCGGGCCCGGGTGCCGGAGCTGGTGCCCGATGTGGAGGTGGTCGGCGATCCGGTGCGACGACTGCCGCATCTGGTCACCTTCTCCTGTCTCTATGTCGACGGAGAGACCCTGCTTCACGAGCTGGACCGGTCCGGTTTCTCCGTGTCGTCCGGTTCGTCCTGTACGAGCAGCACCCTGACACCGAGCCATGTGCTCAAGGCGATGGGGGTGCTCTCGGAGGGCAACGTGCGGGTGTCGCTGCCGGCGGGCACGTCCGACGAGGACGTCGACCGATTCCTGGAGGTGCTGCCCCCGGCGGTGGCCGGCGTGCGGGAGAAGCTGGGCGCCCACACCGGGGCCGCCCGCACGGGAGCCGCCCCCGCGGTGGCCGCCTCGCCCCCCGCCACGGCTCCCTCGCTGGTCGTCGACGCGCTCGGGAGGCGCTGCCCGATTCCGGTGATCGAGCTCGCAAAGGTGATCGGGGAGGTACCGGTGGGCGGGACGGTGACGGTCCTGTCCGACGACGAGGCGGCCCGCCTCGACATCCCGGCCTGGTGTGCGATGCGCGAGCAGGAGTACGTGGGTGAGGAGCCGGCGGACCGGGGCTCGGCCCATGTGGTCCGCCGGCTCTCCTGACCGGAGGCGCTCAGGCGAGGTGCGTGCGCACCTCGGCCGCGGCCTCGTGGCCGTACGCCTTCGTGAAGCGGTCCATGAAGTGGTTGCGGTGCAGGGTGTACTCCTGGGTGCCGACCGTCTCGATGACGAGAGTGGCGAGCATGCAGCCGACCTGGGCGGCCCGCTCCAGGCCGACGCCCCAGGCGAGACCGGAGAGGAATCCGGCCCGGAAGGCGTCGCCCACACCGGTCGGGTCGGCCTTGGTCTCCTCCTCGGGGCAGCCGACCTCGATCGCCTCCTCGCCGACACGCTCGATCCGCACGCCCCGGGCGCCGAGGGTGGTGACCCGGTGGCCGACCTTGGCGAGGATCTCGGCGTCGGTCCAGCCGGTCTTGGACTCGATGAGCCCCTTCTCGTACTCGTTGGAGAAGAGGTACGTGGCGCCGTCGAGGAGGATGCGGATCTCGTCGCCGTCCATCCGGGCGATCTGCTGCGAGAAGTCCGCGGCGAACGGGATGCCGCGGGTGCGGCACTCCTCGGTGTGACGGAGCATCCCCTCGGGGTCGTCGGCGCCGATGGAGACGAGGTCGAGGCCGCCCACGCGGTCGGCGACGGCCTTGAGCTCGATCAGCCGGGCCTCGCTCATGGCGCCCGTGTAGAAGGAGCCGATCTGGTTGTGGTCGGAGTCCGTCGTACAGACGAAGCGGGCGGTGTGCAGGACCTCGGAGATCCGCACCGACCCGGTGTCGACGCCGTGGCGGTCGAGCCAGGCGCGGTACTCGTCGAAGTCGGAGCCCGCTGCCCCGACCAGGATCGGGCGGGTACCGAGCAGGCCCATGCCGAAGCAGATGTTGGCGGCGACACCTCCCCGGCGCACGTCCAGGTTGTCGACCAGGAAGGAGAGCGAGACCGTGTGCAGCTGATCGGCGACCAGTTGGTCCGCGAATCGGCCGGGGAAGGTCATGAGGTGGTCAGTGGCGATGGAGCCGGTGACTGCGATACGCACGGGGAGACTGCTCCTACGGAGGTCGAGGGAAACGATGTCTGCGTTCCCAAGGCGACGTGACAGGTGAGAGCGCCCGAAAATCAGGCCCCCTCACGCTACCGGTTCCCGCAATCAGGCGAAGGGGGAAAACTACCCGATAGTAGGGCTTTCCTGCTGAGTCAGGAGGTGCCTACGGTGCGGATATGTCGAACAACATCGCCCCGGGCGAGTCCGAGACCGGTCTGGCAGAGCTGCGCGGAGACTGCGCACTGATGGCTCCGCACTGGGTGGTACCCACAAAGACCGCACCCACCCCGGTTGCACCCTCCCTGATTCACGGCGTGACCGTGCCGCCCGCTTCGGCCCGGCTGATCGACGCAATGGCGGAGTACGGCGACTGAGCCCGGCCGGCCCCCTCGCCGCAACGGCCGCCCCAGGAGGGAACCGTGTGCGCCCGCGCCCCGTCCCAACGGTGTCCGCACCAGCGGGACGGGCCCCTTGCCGGGCCCGGCGTACGACGGCGAAGGAGTGAACCGGTGAGCACCGAGCGACCCGACAACGATGTGACCCGCCCCCGGCGGCGGTCTCCCCTCGCCGTGGCCTCGGTGGCGGCGGCCGTACTCGTGGCAGGTGGCGGCGGCGCGTACTGGGCGGCGACCGCGGCCGACGGCGGCAGCAGCAGCAGCAAGGACAGCGCAGCCGACGGCTCCGGCAGCACTCCCCCGCTTCTCTCCCTCGACGAACGGGACGGCGGGCCGGCCACTCCCTCCCCCAGGCCCTCGGCCCCGACGCAGGGCATCGCGCCGGGCGAGCCCGATCCGCATGGCGGCCGGGTGGTCTACCGCGCGGCCGGGGCCCTGCCGGACGGCCCGGACAAGGCGGCCGTCCAGCACGCCGAAGGGGCCGTTTCGGCGTCCGAGGTGGCCCGCCTGGCCAAGGCGCTGGGTGTGCAGGGCACCCCGCGGACCGAGGGCACGTCCTGGAAGGTGGGCTCTGACGGGGACGGCTCCGGACCGGTGCTGCAGGTGACCAAACAGGCGCCCGGGACCTGGACGTTCGCCCGGTACGGTTCCGGCGGCACGGACAACTGCGAGAGCGAGACGGTCTGTTCGAGCAAGCACGTGGCGCCGGGCGGATCGGGTGCACCGGTGAGCGAGAAGGCCGCGAAGGCCGCCGCGGTGCCGGTGCTGAAGGCGGTCGGCCAGGACGGCGCCGCCCTCGACGCACGCCAGTTGATGGGCTCGGTCCGGGTGGTGAACGCCGACCCGGTGGTGGGCGGACTGCCGACGTACGGCTGGGCGACCGGGATCCAGGTCGGCCCCGAGGGTGACGTGGTCGGCGGCAGCGGGCAGTTGAAGGGCCTGGAGAAGGGCGCCGACTACCCGGTGATCGGCGCGGCCGACGCACTGAAGCAGCTCAACGCCGCGCAGCCGCCGAGCGGCCGGAAGACCGGCGACTGCGCCACTCCCGCACCGCTGGAGAACGGCGAGAAGTCCTCCGGCATGAGCTGCGGCAAGCGGACCGGTGCGGAGCCTGCCACGACGACGGTGACGGTCGACAAGGCGGTCTTCGGCCTGACGGGCCGGTACGTGGACGGGAAGCAGCTGCTCGTGCCGTCCTGGATCTTCACGGTCCGGCCGGGCACGGGCAGCGGTACGGGCGACACCGTCACCCAGGTCGCGGTGGATCCGGCGTACCTGGCGAAGGACGCCCCCGCGGAGAAGACCCCGGACAGCGGCGGGACGAAGGAGTCCGGGCGCACGATCCTCTCGTACAGCGCCGACGGACGGACGCTCTCGGTGACGTTCTGGGGCGGCGTCTGCAGTACGTACGCGGCGAGCGCGAGCGAGGACGGCTCCACGGTGCGGGTGTCCGTGACGGAGTCGAAGCCGGAGAAGGGGAAGGTCTGCATCATGATCGCCAAGGAGCTGACCCGTACGGTCACGCTGGACCGGCCGCTGGGCGAGCGGAACGTGGTCGACGCGGCATCCGGCACCGTGGTGCCGCGCGGCTGACGCACCGGCGCACACGTACGGCGGCGGCCCCGGGATCGGAATC
>NZ_JBEOVJ010000121.1:0-17935 GCF_040295435.1 Streptomyces sp. NPDC002809 | reverse complement strand
CGACCTTGTAGGCCGCGTACCCCTTGGTGCTGCCGTTCTGGACGGCGGCCTGGTTGGGGGCGTCGTACGCCTTCTCGTTCTGGAAGAAGATCGTCTTGCCGTTCTCGCCGGACCAGCGCACGTCGTACTTGTTGAAGTGCTCGACGAACAAGCCGGTCGCCAGGACGTTGTCCCCGTTGACCTGGAGGCCGTAGTCGGAGCGGTTGGTCTCCCAGCCGACGCCCTCGCCGTGGTCGGCGCGCCACAGCCAGGTGTGGTCGATGATCGTGTCGTTGCTGTTGATGACCATGCCGGTGGTGGCCTTGCCTGCGCCCGCGCCGCCGACCCGCACGAACACGTCCTGCAGCGACGTCGGGTTGTCCGCGTGGCTCGCGGACGCGCCTTCCGGGCCGACCTCGATCAGCGTGTCGGAGTTGGTGGTGCCGGCGTCGACGAGCAGGCCGGCGAGCTTCACACCGTCCACGTCACCGACCTTGATGGCGGTGACCCCGTTGTCCGGGACGATCGTGGCAAGGCCCAGGCCGAGTGCCACGGTGTCGGCGCGGTCGATGTCGATCGTCTGGTCGACGTGGTAGACGCCGGGTGTGAAGAGCAGATGCAGGCCCTGCTGCACCGCTGCGTTGATCGTCCCGGCGGTCGCGCCGGGCTTCACCACGTAGAACTGGTCGAGGGGGATCGACTCGCCCTGCGGTGTGCCGTTCCCCCATGAAGTGCCGCGTGCGTTGGTGCGCTTGGCGGGGACGAACACCTTGTAGTCGGCGCCGTCCAGGTAGAGGAAGGGCTTCTCGCGGGAGACCGGGGTGTTGTCGAGGGTGGTGTACGGCGGCTCGGGGAAGCTCTGGGCGGGTGCGCCCTCGACGCCGGAGAACGTCATGTTCCAGACGCCGTTGCCCCAGCTGCCGACCGAGCTGTCCCGGGTGTACCACTGCTGCTGCGAGTACGGCCCGACCTGGCCGTCGATCTTGCTGTCGGCGATGTACCCGCCGCTCGCCCAGCCGTAGCCGTCGGGCGCGAGGTTGAGCCCGCCCTTGACGTGCATCCGCCGGAACGGGGCGGCCTGTGAGACGGCCCAGCGGTCGGTGCCGCTGACCGGGTTGAGCGCGAGGTTCTCCGCCGAACGCCAGAAGTTCTGCGTGGCGTTGCCGTTGAACCAGCCCGCGTCGACGGTTACGTCACCGTTGAACGTGGTGTCGTCCGGGTTCAGTCCCAGCCCGGCGATCGAGGTGTAGAACCCGATCTGCGCGTTGAGGTTGTTGTACGTGCCCGGCTTGAACATCAGCGCGTAGCGGCCGCTGCCGAACTGGGCCGACTCCTGCTGCTTGAAGACCTCGTCGACCTTGGCCTGGATGTCGGGCATCGACGGATCGAACACCATGACGTTGGGGCCGAGATCGCCGCCGCCCTCGATGGCCTGCGCGTCCTCGCCGAAGGCGGTCTGCGCCGTGGGGACGGCCATGAGCAGGGAGACGGCGAACGCGGCGAACCCGAACGAGCGGGTCCGGCGCCTGCGCCGGGATGCGGTGGGGGCTCCCGTGGGGGGAGTTGTGGGGGTTTCCGTGGGGGGAACATGCATGGGGGTACGTCTCCTGAGTCGTGGTACGGGTGACACGACGAGCTCTTCGGAGAGCCTCTGAGAGCGCTCTCTGACGGGTGTTGATGGTTCCGCTGTCACCCGGGAAACGTCAAGAGGTGTGCAACAGGAGCCTCAGTCGATCCATCTGAGCGCAATAATTAACGTCAGCAGAAAGGCAATTGACCCGTTTCGCGCTCAGTTCGGGGTGCGATTGAGTTCAGGAGATGATGTTGCCGAACCTGGCGTGCGTGCTGGGAACGGCGTGTCCCGATACGTGAGCGCGGAGCCGACCACGTTTGGCCACCACGACGCGCTCCCGGCGGAGCGGGCGCGAGCAGTGGGGCCGTCGGCTGGGCAACGCGGCCGAGGTGGAGGTGAGTTCGCATCTGTGCGCCTCGCGCCAGCCGGGGCAGGGAGCCCGCCGTCCGTCGGGTGGGACAGCGAACCAAGGGAGTGTCCTGGCCGGCACCTTGGTCAGGTGGGGTGCCGGCCAGGAGTCTTGGGGGCGTGCGTCAGGGACGCGCGCCGTGAGCCCGGGTGATGCGGGCGATCGCCTCGACGGTCAGGGCGCGGTCGTGGGGCTCGGTCTCCAGGGCGCGATGGATGGACAGCCCCTCGATCAGTGCGTCGAGCTGACGGGCCGTCGCCGGGTCGAAGTGCCACTCCAGGGCGACGCGGCTGCGGCGCATCCACTCCCGGGTCAGCTCACGGTAGGCGGGCTTGCGGGCGGCGAGGGTGTACAGCTCGTGGGTGAGGACGAGCTCGCGCTGGTTGCCGCCGGACAGGTGGTGGACCAGATCGGCGACCGCCTCCCGGGCCTCGTCGGGAGTGGAGGCGGCGCCGAGTCGCTCCTCGAAGACGGAGACAATGCTGCTGGAGAAGCGTATGAACGCCTCCCGCAGCAGTTCGTCCATGCCGCCGAAGTGGTACGTCATCGATCCGAGCGGCACACCGGCGCGGGCGGCGACCTTGCGGTGCGAGGTCCCGGCGACCCCTTCCTCCGCGATCAGGTCGAGCGCGGCGGTGATGATGCGCTCCCGCCGTTCGGGGTCGTTCTGTCCGGTCGCCACGGCGTTTCCCTTGTCTAGATCGAGCGGATCACCCGGGCCGGGTTGCCGACCGCGACCACGTTGGCGGGGACGTCCTTGGTCACGACGGCTCCCGCACCGATGACGCTGTTGTCCCCGATGGTCACTCCGGCCAGCACGATCGCGCCGCCGCCCAGCCAGACATTGTCGCCGATCGTGATCGGCCTCGCCGCCTCCAGCTTGTCCCGGCGCGGCTCCGGCTCGACCGGATGGGTGGGGGTGAGCAGCTGGACGTTCGGCCCGATCTGGCAGTCGCGGCCGATCGTGATCGGGGCCACGTCCAGGGCGGTGAGGTTGTAGTTGATGAACGTGTCCTCGCCGACCGTGATGTACGAGCCGTAGTCCACGTACAGCGGCGGCCGGATGTGCGCACCGGCACCGAGACCGCCGAGGAGTTCGGCGACGACGGGCTGCGCGGCGTCCGGGTCCTCGGTGTAGGCCGCCAGATACCGGGCGGCCAGCCGCACCGCCCGCCGCTGGGCCTCCACGATGGCGGGGTCGTCGGCGATGTAGAGGTCCCCGGCGAGCATCCGTTCATGGTTCGTACGCGGGTCTCCCGCGAAGTGGTCCGTCATGGGTACGATCGTACACTCCAAGGGCGTACGATCGTACGCTCCTGCTGGATTCCCCTTCTGAACTGCCGAGGCCCGCTGTCATGGATGCCGCAACACGCCGTCGGCGTGCCGCCTTGTTCCTCTTCATGCTTGCGGCCGGAACCGGCATGGCCTCTTGGGTGGCGCGCACCCCGGCCGTCCGGGACGGACTGGACGTGTCCACCGGTGCGATGGGGCTCGTGCTCTTCGGCCTGTCCACCGGTTCGATGGCCGGTGTGACCGCCTCCGGCCCGCTCGTACGCCGTTACGGGGGCCGGGCCGCCATCACCGTCGGCGCGGCACTGATCGTCGCCGGGCTGCTGGTCGTCGCGGCCGGTACCGGTCTGGCGCTGGCGGGTGGGGTCTTCTGCGGACTGGCCCTTTTCGGCGGCGGGATGGGGCTGGCGGAGGTCGCGTTCAACATCGAGGGCGCGGACGTGGAGCGCGTCATCGGCCGGCCCGTGCTGCCGGTGCTGCACGGCTGCTTCAGCCTGGGCACCGTTGTCGGGGCGCTGCTGGGTATGGCGCTGACCGCCGTCGCGTTCCCCGTCGGATGGCATCTGACGGTCGTCTCGGTGCTCGTCGCCGCCGCAGCGGTCCTGGCCGTCCGCGCCATCCCGCACGGCACGGGCAAGGAGGAGGCCGGCGCCGACGGACCGGACGGGCGGCAGGGCCAGTTCGCGGTGTGGCGGGACCGGCGGCTCGTTCTCATCGGGGTGATCGTGCTGGCCATGGCCTTCGCGGAGGGGGCTGCCAACGACTGGCTGCCGTTGCTCATGGTGGACGGATACGAGGTGAGTGCCACCGCCGGCTCGCTGACCTTCCTGGTCTTCGCCTCCTCGATGACGTTCGGCCGCTTCGCGGGCGGCCCCCTCCTGGAGCGCTTCGGCCCTGTCCGGGTCGTCCGGATCAGCGCGGTCATCGCCGCGCTGGGCCTGGCGGTGGTGATCGTCTCGCCGAGCCCGCTGATGGCGGGTGCCGCGACGGTGCTGTGGGGCCTGGGCGCCTCGCTCGGCTTCCCTGTCACCGTGTCCGCCGCGGGTGACCACCCGCACGACGCGGCGGCACGGGTCGGCGCGGTGTCCACCGCGGGCTATGTCGCCTTCCTCGTCGGCCCGCCCGCACTCGGCTTCCTCGCCGACCACATCGGGCTCCGGCTCACGATGACCGTCGTCCTCGCCCTGCTGATCGTCGCGTCCACGCTGGCAGGGGCGCTCGGCACCGCCCGCCGCACCAACGCGGAACCGGAGCCCGTGGCCGGCTAAGGGCTGTCCCGTAATCCGTGGTGGATCGGCGCGCGGCGTCGGACGCGGTGCATCGCAAGGCGGAGGAGAGTCCGCCTACTGGATGTGTTCGGACGTTCCGACAACGCGGCGAGGTGCCGTAGCTGTCGTCGCGCGCCCGCCAGGGATTACGGGGCAGCCCTCAGGCCTCTCGTCCGGATCATGCCGGACCCCGCGGGCCGGCCCGATCCGGACGAGAGGCGCCAAGGGCTGCCCCGCCGGGAATCCCCCCGGGACTTGCCGGACAGTCTCAGTCCCAGAGGCCGGTGCTGTGCGCGGCGACCAGGGCTCCGATCCGTGCCAGTGCCTCCGCGGCCGGCAGCGGGTCGAGCCGGCGCCCGTCGCGCAGTCGCAGCGCCACCCGGTCGTCCGCGGCTTCCGCTGCCCCGATGACCGCCTGGTACGGCACCAGCCGTGCGTCCCGGATGCGGGCGCCCAGGCTGCCGCGGTCCCGGGCGGCGACCTCCGCGCGGAGCCCGAGCGCGAGGCAACGGCCGGCGAGGTCCTCGGCGTTCGGCAGTTCGGCGTCGGAGACGGGGAGGACCACGACCTGGGTGGGGGAGAGCCAGGCGGGGAACGCGCCGCCGTGCTGCTCGATGAGGTGGGCGACGGCCCGTTCCACGCTGCCGATGATGCTGCGGTGCACCATGACCGGCCGGTGCTTCGCCCCGTCCGCGCCGATGTAGTGCAGATCGAACTGCTCGGGCTGGTGGAAGTCGACCTGGACGGTCGACAGGGTCGACTCACGGCCCGCCGCGTCGGCGACCTGTACGTCGATCTTCGGCCCGTAGAACGCGGCCTCGCCCCCGACCGCCTCGTACGGCAACCCGGACGCGTCGAGGACCTCGGTCAGCAGGGCGGTGGAGCGCTGCCACATCTCGGGCGCGGCGACGTACTTCCCGCCCGGCCCCGGCAGTGAGAGCCGGAAGCGGGCTGGCCGGATGCCGAGTGCCTCGTACGCCCGGCGGATCATGTCCAGCGCGGCCCGCGCCTCCCCGGCGACCTGGTCCAGGGTGCAGAAGATGTGGGCGTCGTTCAGCTGGATGGCCCGTACCCGGGTCAGCCCGCCGAGCACCCCGGAGAGCTCGGAGCGGTACATGCCGCCCAGCTCGGCCATGCGCAACGGCAGTTCGCGGTAACTGTGGGAGCGGGAGCG
Organism: Streptomyces sp. NPDC002809; assembly: GCF_040295435.1. Taxonomy (NCBI): domain Bacteria; kingdom Bacillati; phylum Actinomycetota; class Actinomycetes; order Kitasatosporales; family Streptomycetaceae; genus Streptomyces; species Streptomyces sp. NPDC002809. Next base: position 12,242 of record NZ_JBEOVJ010000121.1, on the reverse strand, counting down.
GTAGATGACCGCGTGGTGCGGGCACAGGCTCGGCCGCAGTACGACCTGTTCGCCGCCCAGGTCCATCGGCGGGAACATGTCGTCGCTGTAGTGCGACCAGTGCCCCGAGATCTCGTACAGCTCCCGTTTGCCGAGCACCGGCGAGTACACGTGGCGGTAGCCCGCCAGCCGCTCGGCGGCGCGGATGTACTCCTCCAGTGTGTGCCGCAGCGCAGCACCGTCCGGCAGCCAGTACGGAAGACCCGCGCCGATCAGCGGGTCGGTGTCGAACAGCTCCAGCTCGCGGCCGAGTCTGCGGTGGTCGTGCATGGCGGTCTCCTCGCGTACGAAGGGCGAGTCACCGCAAGCAGAAGCCCCGGGGCACTCGCCCCGGGGCTTCGGACTGGTCAGCAGTCAGCGCGCCGGGACACTCTCCGGCGTCGTCGTCATGGCAGCCCGCTTCATGCGGGGGACGCTAGCAGTGGCGGGCGGTCCGGTGCACGGGGATTTTCGCCGGGGGAGCACGGCGGCTCATCCCTTCTTGGCCGAGTCGAGGTGCGCGAACACGACCACGTTGTCCTCGTAGTCCTTGGCCTTCTTGTCATAGGTGCCGCCGCACGTGATCAGGCGCAACTGGGCGTCAGGGGTGTCGGCGTACACCCGCTTGTCGGGGAACTTCGCCTTGCTGAACGTTTCGACGGTGTCGACCTTGAACGTGGCCACGGTGCCGTCCGCGCGCGTGATGTCGACCGTCGATCCGGGCCGCAGGAAGCGCAGTTGGAGGAAGACCGCGGGGCCGGTCATCGTGTCGACGTGGCCTGCCACGATCGAGGCCCCGCGCTCGCCGGGCGTCACCCCGCCCTTGAACCAGCCCGCCAGGTTCTTGTCGTTCGGGGGAGGGGCGTCCAGGCGGCCGGAGGCGCCGACCGACAGCGGGGTGAAGGGCGCGTCCACCGCGATGGCGGGGATCTTGAGCCGGGTCGGTACGGAACGGGACAGGCCCGGCGCGGTGCTGGAGGAGGGAACAGGGGCGGGGGAGGCCTGCCGGGGTACGGCGGCGGCCGGTGAGGAGACGGGGGCCGGAGCGGCAGGAGCCGGGGCGGCGGGCGCCGCCGCGGCGAACGGGGCGGGTGGTTTGTCGTCGGCCGAGGGGCCGATGGAGTTGTAGATCAGGAGCATGCCGAGCCCGGCCACTGCGGCGGGCCAGAGCAGGGCGCGGCCGAGGGTGACGGTGTCGGAGGCAGTCCGGGGGGAGGGGGAACCGGGCGACTGCGGGGCGGCCATGGGAGCGTGCCTTTCGTCCGTGCGGGGCGGTGCGGTGATGGCGTGGGGCCGGGGCCCTCCCGTCCGGTCGGGGACGGGCCGTGCGGCCCGGGCCTGATCCGGGCGGGAGTCCCCGGGGAAAACGAAGGCGCCGCGGCCGCCGTCCGGAGGGACGGCGGCCGCGACAGCGAAGCGCTCGCGGTGCGGCCGGGTCAGGCCATCGCGCCGCCCGACGCCTGACGACGGCGCACCTTGTACGCGCCGACACCGACACCACCGAGGAGCAGCAGCGAACCGGCCGCCAGGCCGCCGCCGGTCATGGCCATCGCGCCACCGCCGGTGTGCACGCCGCCGCTGGGCTTGTCCTTCTTCCAGCCCTCGTCGCTCTTCTCGCTCTTCTCGGACTTCTCAGCCTTCTCGGCCTTCTCGCTCTTCGCGGGCTTCTCGGTCTTGCCGGCCTCCTCGCTGTCCGGCTGCCACTCCTTGGCGACCGTCATCGACATGGCGCCACCACCGGCGTGCATGCCGCCGCTGGGCTTCTCCTTCTTCCAGTCGGACGAGCCGCCCTCTTCGTCGTTGCCGGGCTGCCATTCCTTGGCGACCGTCGACGACAGCGCGCCGCCGCCGGTGTGGACGCCGCCGTTCGGCTTGTCCTTCTTCCAGTCGGACGAGCCGCCCTCTTCGTCGTTGCCGGGCTGCCATTCCTTGGCGACCGTCATCGACAGCGCGCCGCCGCCGGTGTGGACGCCACCGCTGGGCTTGTCCTTCTTCCAGCCCTCGTCGTCCGACTTGCCGTGCTCGTCGCCGGCGACCGTCTTGGCCAGGGCGCCGCCGCCGGTGTGGACGCCGCCGTTGGGCTTGTCCTTCGTCCAGCCGCCGTCCTCGCTGCTGGAGGACGAACCGCTGTCGTGCTCCCAGTCGCCCGCCGTCATGGCGTACGCGGAGGGAGCGGTGATCGTGAGGACCGCCGTGACGGCGGCCGAAGCGAACAGTGTGCGGGCAGAGCGCATCTGAACACGTTTCCTTTCGTCGCGACTGCGAAGAGTGACGGTGCGTCGACTCAGAGTGGCGCAGTGGCTACGTGATCCACCGTCAGCCCGGAGTCCGGAGCGCGCCATCGGGGAGCTCCGCATTCGAGCTACGGCGTGGGCCCATCGAGTGGCGAAGAACGGATAATCACCCGTTGGACGGCACGGCGCGCCGGGGAGAGGTTTGGCCCCCGCCCGGTCCCCCGTTCGCTGACGGAGCCTCACCGCGCGGCGGCGCTCACGGTTCCGGTAAATGGGTTGCGCCGCAGGCCGGCCCGCTGTTGTACTCGCCGCACCAGCCGACGGAATCAGGAGATTTCCATGCGCCGACCTCACATGTTCGTTCAGACGGGAATTCACGCCACCGCTGAGAACATGGAGTTCCGTGCACACGCTCAATCTTGGAATTCTGGCGCATGTCGACGCCGGTAAGACGAGCCTGACCGAGCGGCTGCTTCACACCGCCGGAATCATCGACGAGATCGGCCGCGTCGACGACGGGAACACGCAGACCGATTCCCTCGCGCTCGAACGGAAGCGCGGCATCACGATCAAGTCCGCGGTCGTCTCGTTCGCGCTCGACGACGTCACGGTCAACCTGATCGACACGCCCGGCCACCCGGACTTCATCGCCGAGGTGGAACGCGTCCTGAGCGTGCTCGACGGTGCGGTGCTGGTCATCTCCGCCGTGGAGGGTGTGCAGGCCCAGACCCGTGTACTGATGCGGACGCTCCAGCGTCTGCGTATCCCCACGCTCGTCTTCGTGAACAAGACGGACCGGGCCGGAGCCCGCTACGACCAGGTGCTGCGCGACATCGCGGAGAAGCTCACGCCGCACGCGGTCGCGATGGGACCTGCCGTCACCGGCCTCGGCACCCGCGACGCCCGCAGCGTGCCGTACGCCGACGACGACCCCCGGCTCACGGGCCGGCTCGCCGACCTGCTCACCGAGCACGACGACGCCCTGCTGGCCGCGTACGTCGAGCACGGCGAGGAACTCGCGCCCGCCCGGCTCCGCGCGGAACTGGCGGCGCAGACCAGGCGGACACTCGTCCACCCCGTGTACTTCGGCTCGGCCGTCACGGGCGACGGTATCGCCGCCCTGACCGACGGGATCAAGGAGTTGCTGCCCGCGGCCGGGGGCGAAGCGGACGGACCGGTCTCCGGCACCGTCTTCAAGGTCGAGCGCGGCCGGGCCGGCGAGAAGCTCGCGTGGGTCCGGATGTTCTCGGGGACCGTACGCACCCGCGACCGGCCGACGTTCGGGCAGGGTCCCGACGACGTGTCCGAGGGCAAGGTGACCGGCATCCGGGTCTTCGCCGACGGCACGGACACCGAGGCCGCCTCGGCCGGGCCGGGGCAGATCGTGAAGCTCCGCGGGCTGGGCGACATCCGGATCGGCGACGCGGTCGGCGACATCCGGGCGGCGAGCACCGCGCACCACTTCGCCCCGCCGACGCTGGAATCCGTGGTGGTGCCCGCCCCGCCCGCCTCCCGGGGAGAACTGCATTTCGCGCTCGCGCAGCTCGCCGAACAGGACCCGCTGATCAATCTGCGGCAGGACGACATCCGTAAGGAGGTCTCCGTCTCGCTCTACGGTGAAGTGCAGAAGGAAGTCATTCAGGCGACGCTCGCGGACGAATTCGGAATCGATGCCGCTTTCCGCGGAACGACGACCATCTGCCTGGAAAAGCCGTCCGGTACCGGTGCCGCGTTCGAGATCATCGACAAGGACGACAACCCGTTTCTCGCCACGGTCGGACTGCGCGTCGATCCCGCCCCGCCGGGCAGCGGTGTGGCCTACGGGCTGGAGGTGGAGCTCGGTTCGATGCCGTACTCCCTGATGAGAGCCGTCGAGGAGACCGTCGTCGAAACGCTCGGAGAGGGTCTGTACGGCTGGCGCGTCACCGACTGCACGGTCACGATGACGCACTCCGGCTACTGGCCCCGGCAGAGCCACTCGCACGCCGTGTTCGACAAGTCCATGTCGAGCACCGCCGGAGACTTCCGCCTTCTGACCCCGCTGGTCCTGATGGCCGCGCTCCGGCAGGCCGGCACCACGGTGTACGAGCCGATGCACCGCTTCCGGGCGGAGCTCCCCACGGACACGCTCGGACCGCTCCTGCCGGCCCTCGCCCACCTGCGGGCCGTACCGGGCCCCCCGTCCGTCGACGGCAACCGCTGCGTACTGGAGGGCGAGATCCCGGCCGCCCGGGTGCATGAACTCCAGCAACGGCTCCCGGGGCTGACGCGCGGCGAAGGAATGCTGGAGACCTCCTTCGACACCCACCGCCCCGTCACCGGCACTGTCCCGCAGCGCTCCCGCACGGACCACAACCCGCTCAACCGGAAGGAGTACCTGCTGCACACGGTGAGGCGAGCGGGCGGCGGTCAGGACTGAGGAGAGCCCGGGCACCCCCGCGGGGGTGCCCGTCAGTTCAGCATCGCCCGAGCCGCCCGCGCGCTTCGGCGCACCGCCTCCGCGGCAGCCGGGTCGACGTCCGCGACCACCTGCGCGTACTCGTCCATCTCCGCCGCCCCGCGCAGGAACTCCCCGCCCCGGACCAGCAGCTGGGCCCGCTCGTAACGCAGCCTGGCCGGGTGCGACGGCAGGAGCAGGGACAGCTCGACCGCCCACAGCGCCACGTCGTTGCGTTCGGGCCGGGCCGCCGCCCACGCCCGGATGTTGTTCAGGATCCGCAGCACGATCTCCAGCGGTTGCGCCGGCACCAGCATCGACGCCTCCAGCGGCTCCCCGGTCGCGCCCGTCACCAGCAGCTCCGCGTCCTGGTCCGTCAGCGGCCGCCCACCGGCGAACGGATCGGCCAGCACCCGCTCCGCCGGGTCCCCGAAACCGACCACGAAATGGCCCGGCAGCGCCACCCCGTACACCGGGGCGCCCGCCCGCCGCGCCACCTCGATCCACACCACCGACAGGAGGATCGGCAGCCCGCGCCGCCGACGCAGCACCTCGTGCAGCAGCGAGGACTCCAGCCGCTGGTAGTCCGCCGACGCACCCCGGAACCCGAGGCGCTCGCCGAGCAGCCCGGCCAGCGCCGAGGCCCAGGCGTGGCCGCCGCGCAGACCGTACGGCAGCAGACCGGCGAGCCGGTCCAGTTCGATCTGGGCCGCGTCCGTCCCGTTCGCGTCCAGCGCGGGATCGGCCTCGGTGCCGAGCAGGAGGCAGAGCAGCGCCAGATCCGGCCGCTCCGCCCGCGCCTCCTCGGCGAACCGGCGGCGCAACTCGTCCTTGTCGTGCCTCTCTGGAGCCATCGCGTCATGGCCTTTCGTCGGGATCAGGCCGGATCGGGGAGCGGGGTCCGGCGCGTGCGGCTGCAGGGCGGAGGAGGGAGCCGCCGCGGAGCATCGGCGGACGGCGGCAACGCGGCAGGTGTGCGTCCCGGGCCCCGCGGGCCCGGCACCGTCCGGACGAGCGGCACTAGGCCGCCCGGAAGTGGTGGTAGAGGTGGTGCGTAGCGAAGCCCATCCCGTCGTACAGCCCACGGGCGCCGTCGTTGTCCGCCTCCACCTGGAGCCACGCGGCCGACGCGCCCTCGTCCATCGCCTGCCGGGCCAGCGCGGTCATGACGGTGGTGGCGAGCCCCTTCCTGCGGTGCTCGGGAGCCACTTCGACGGCCATGAAGCCGGCCCACCGTCCGTCCACCACGCACCGCCCGATCGCGGCGGGTGCCTCGTCCCCTGCCTCGCCCGGAACGGTCGCGAACCACACCGACGGGCCACCGCCCAGCACCGCCGCCACCTCCGGGCCGGGCGTCCCGACGCGCTGGTAGCGGGCGAGCCAGGCATCGTCCACCGCACGGCTCAGCCGCACCCGCGACACCTCGGCCGCCAGATCGCCGATCGGTGCCAGCGCCGCGATCCGCACCTCCGCGGTCACCTCGCGCCGCCACCCGTGGCCCTCCAGCGCCGCGCACAACTCCTCCTGCGCGCCCTCGGCGCCGGTCGCGGTCTGGATGTACGCGGGCAGGTTCCGGTCCGCGTACCACCGCCTGACCCGCCCGAGCGCCGCGTCGAGCGGCACGCCCGGATCGCCGATCGGCAGTACGGAGTTGGCACGCCGGGTGAAACCACCGGCGGCGCGCAGCAACCAGTCACCCAGCGGCTCGCTCTCCACGGGCTGCCAGGCCCGCGCGTACACGGGGGCGAGCTCGGCGAAGGAGGCGGCCGGACCACGCCGGCGGGCCGGGGCGGCCGGCACGACCTTGCCCGCGACCAGGGACGATTCGGGGATCTGAACGGACTCACCGTTCTTCGGTGTGACCGAGAGCACACCCGTGTTCCAGGATGTGAGAACACCGACCGTGTCGGTGAATTTCGGACCCTGGGGGCCGTCCTCGGTCACGCGCCGGACTGATACCCGTTTGCCCACGTCAGCCGGTGCAATTCGGACCTCCAGCCGTCCGCCCATGGTGAATTCCACAGCTCTGTCCGCCCCTCCTGTTCGGATCGTGCCCGGGAACGGAGATACTAGGTGCGGGCATCGACGACGCCGCGCTCCCGCGCGAGAGCCAACGCCCTACCGAGGAGGAACGACAGCGTGACCTACGTCATCGCGCAGCCTTGTGTCGACGTAAAGGACAAGGCCTGCATCGAAGAGTGCCCCGTCGACTGTATCTACGAGGGCCAGCGGTCCTTGTACATCCACCCGGACGAGTGCGTCGACTGTGGAGCCTGCGAGCCGGTCTGCCCGGTCGAAGCGATCTTCTACGAGGACGACACCCCGGAGGAGTGGAAGGACTACTACAAGGCGAACGTCGAGTTCTTCGACGACCTCGGGTCGCCGGGTGGTGCCTCCAAGCTGGGTCTGATCGAGCGCGACCACGCGTTCATCGCCGCGCTGCCGCCGCAGAACCAGTAGCAGCGTCCCGGCACGTGCGTCGCCCCGGTCCCGTACGGCTCGTCACCGTGCGGGACCGAGGTGTTTTCCCGGCAGCCTCCGCGCCGCCGTGCCGCCCGCGTGAACCCTCGTACGAGAAAGCAGAGATCCGTGTCCGCAGTCTCCTCCCGCCTCCCGGTCTTCCCCTGGGACAGGCTCGCGCCCTACAAGTCGACGGCCGAGAGCCACCCGGACGGCATCGTGGACCTGTCCGTCGGCACGCCCGTCGACCCGGTGCCCGAGCTGATCCAGCAGGCGCTCGTCGCCGCCGCGGACAGCCCCGGCTATCCGACGGTGTGGGGAACGGCCGCCCTGCGAGACGCCCTCACCGGCTGGGTGGAGCGCCGCCTGGGCGCGGTCTCGGTGACGCACGAGAACGTGCTGCCCGTCGTCGGCTCCAAGGAGCTGGTGGCCTGGCTGCCGACGCAGCTCGGCCTCGGCGCCGGCGACAAGGTCGCCTACCCGCGGCTCGCCTACCCGACGTACGAGGTCGGCGCCCGGCTCTGCGGCGCCGAGCCCGTCGCCTACGACGACCCGACCGAGCTGGACCCGGCCGGCCTCAAGCTGCTCTGGCTCAACTCGCCGTCCAACCCGACCGGCAAGGTGCTGTCCCGGGACGAGCTGACCCGGATCGTGGCCTGGGCGCGCGAGCACGATGTGCTGGTCTTCAGCGACGAGTGCTACCTGGAGCTGGGCTGGGAGGCCGAGCCGGTCTCCGTGCTCCACCCGGACGTCTGCGGCGGTACGTACGAGGGCATCGTCGCCGTCCACTCGCTCTCCAAGCGCTCCAACCTGGCCGGATACCGCGCCGCCTTCATCGCGGGCGACGCGGCCGTGCTGAGCGAGCTGCTGCTGATCCGCAAGCACGGCGGCATGATGACGCCCGCCCCCGTCCAGGCGGCGACCGTAGCGGCGCTCGGCGACGACGCCCATGTCGCCGAGCAGCGCACCCGGTACGCCGACCGGCGCGCGGCCCTGCGCACGGCCCTGGAGGCCCACGGCTTCCGGATCGAGCACAGCGAGGCGAGCCTCTACCTGTGGGCGACTCGCGACGAGCCCTGCTGGGACACCGTGGCGTACCTGGCGGAGCTGGGCATCCTGGTGGCGCCCGGGGACTTCTACGGGCCGGCGGGCGACCACTTCGTGCGCGTGGCGTTCACGGCCACCGACGAACGCGTCGCGGCCGCGGTCAAGCGACTGGGCTGAGTCCGGCATACGGAAACGCGAGGGCCTCGGGAGTGCGCACCCCCGAGGCCCTCGCGTTTCCGTATGTACGGGCGTGGTGCGGATCAGCCGATGGGCAGGCCCTGGGTGGGGAGACCCTGCGTCGGCAGGCCGCCCTTGGTGACGGCACCGGTCGCGTCGCCGAGGGTGCCGCTCGCGCCGCCCTCGGCGGCCTTGCTGACGCTCTCGGCCGCGGGCGCGGCCTTGGCGCCCGTCTCGCCGAGGGTCTTGCTCGCCACCGGCAGGGTGGTCCCGACGACCTTGCCGCCGGCCTTGCCCGCGGTGTCGGTGGCGGGCGCGGCCGCGCCTTCGACGGCCTTGCCGAGTCCGGCACCCTCGACGGTGGTGAGACCGCCGAGCTCCGGGGCCTGCGGGAGCTCCGCGGCACCTGCGGCACCGGCCGCACCGACCACGGGGGCCGCACCCGCCGCGATCAGCAGCGCGGTGCGGGCGATCCGACGGGTCAGGGGGAGGGACATGATGCTCCTTCGACGGGGTGGGAATGCTGGTGTCCGTGGGTCGGACGCCATGACAACCGTCTTGGGGGAGGGAGAAGTTGCGGTGGGCCGGGGTAAAGATCGGGCAATGCGTCGGATAATCCGCAACGGAGGAACCCGGGCAAACAATGCATTCAGCGGCCACCCGCCGAACCGTCACTTCCCTTTGCCCGCAAGGGAATGGGTGCGCACGGAAGGCGATGAGCGGGAGGCTGTGCGGAGCCCGCCGGGGGAAGGTGCGGACCCCCTGTGCGGGTGACGGGTCGTACTACCGTACGAGGCTTATGCGGACCGCGGCGGTGCCCGATTCCTTCTGCTCCGTCCGCCAGCCGGCCCCGGAGCTCCACTGCTTTCCCGCGTACGCGACCTCGTCGATGCCGAGCGCCTCGGACTGGGCGACCGCCCAGTGCGCGAGCTCCCAGCCGCGCTGCGGAGCACCGCCCTTGCCGGACCGGAGAGCCGTATCCACCGGCACCGAGAGCACGCCCGCGGTCGCACCGGCGGCCGGGGGCTCCGTGCCCGCGGCGTCCTCGGAAGGCAGCACGGCCTTGCCGAAGGAGCGCACCAGCGAGGCCCGGACCTCCGTCATCCCGCCCGTCCCGGCCGTGCTGCGCGGCGGCTCGCAGTTCAGGGCCGTCGGTGTCCGGCCGGTCAGCGCGGCGGCCAGCAGCGCGGCGTCCGGCTCGTGCTTCGCGTAGGCCTGCGGGAAGCCGCTGCGCTGGACGCGCTGCGCCGCCACGGTGAGCGGCAGCCGCGAGTAGCCGGGGACCTCGGCCAGGTGCTCGTAGAACTTCCCGGCCGAGTAGACCGGGTCCAGGATCTGCTTCTCGGTGCCCCAGCCCTGCGAGGGGCGCTGCTGGAAGAGGCCCAGCGAGTCCCGGTCGCCGTGCTCTATGTTGCGCAGCCCGGACTCCTGCAGCGCCGTCGCCAGCGCGATCGTCACCGCGCGCTCCGGCATGCCGCGGGTGGTGCCGACCGCGGAGATCGTCGCGGCGTTCGCCGCCTGCTCCGAGCTCAGCCGGTAGGTGCGCTCCTCGCCCGCCGAACCGTCGGCCGACCGCACGGTGCACTGGTCGGAGCCTCTGCTGCCCGTCACGTACTGCACGGTCAGATACCCGGCCACCGCCACGAGCACGGCGAAGGCCGCCACGATGCGCAGACGGCGGCTGCGGGCGGTGTGTCGGCGGGCTGGGGCAACGGTCCGGGGCACGGGGCCACCGTACGCGAGGCACTAGGGTCGTAGCCATGGCCGAAAGCACGCTTGACCTCACATCGGACGGGCCCGCCCTCACCGCGTGGCTCGTCGACTTCCCCTCGGTCAGCGGGGAGGAGAAGGACCTCGCCGACGCCATCGAGTCGGCGCTGCGGACGCTTCCGCACCTGACCGTCGACCGGCACGGCAACAACGTCGTGGCCAGGACGAACCTGGGCCGCGGCGAACGCGTCGTACTGGCCGGTCACATCGACACCGTGCCGATCGCCGACAACGTGCCCTCCCGGCTCGACGAGGACGGTCTGCTGTGGGGCTGCGGGAGCTCCGACATGAAGTCGGGAGTCGCCGTCCAGCTGAGGATCGCCGCGACGGTGCCCGAGCCCAACCGCGACCTCACCTTCGTCTTCTACGACAACGAAGAGGTCGCCGCCGACCTCAACGGCCTCGGGCACATCGCGGACGCCCACCCCGACTGGCTGAAGGCGGACTTCGCCGTCCTCCTGGAGGGTTCCAACGGAGAGGTCGAGGGCGGCTGCCAGGGCACTCTGCGCGTCTTCCTCCGCCTGGAAGGGGAGCGGGCCCACTCCGCCCGCAGCTGGATGGGGTCCAACGCCGTCCACGCCGCCGCTCCCGTCCTCGCCCGGCTCGCCGCGTACGAACCGCGCAAGCCGGTGATCGACGGGCTGGAGTACCACGAGGGCCTCAACGCCGTACGGATCGAGGGCGGCGTCGCCAACAACGTCATCCCCGACGCCTGCACGGTCGTCGTGAACTACCGCTACGCCCCCGACCTGAGCGCCGAGCAGGCCGTCGCCCACGTCCACGAGGTCTTCGCCGACTGCGGCGTCGCCGAGTTCACCGTCGACGACCACTCCGGCGCGGCCATGCCCGGCCTCTCCCACCCGGCGGCCAAGGCCTTCATGGACGCCGTCGGAGGCACTGCCCGGCCCAAGTTCGGCTGGACGGACGTGGCGCGCTTCGGCTCGCTCGGAGTGCCCGCGGTGAACTACGGCCCCGGCGACCCGGTCCTCGCGCACAAGCGCAACGAGCACGTGCGGATCGACCTGATCACCCACTGCGAGGACCGGCTCCGCTCCTGGCTCACGACCTGACCTCGGGCGTTCCCCTGTCCGTAACCTCCGGGGATCTACGCTGGCCTGGGACAGAGCGCCGCAGGGGGCTCTGACGTCGGCGTAGGGAGCAGATCATGGGCAACCCGGAGGACGCACGGATTCCTGAGGGCGCGGAGATCCCCGAGGGAGCGGTCAGGCCCGAGGAACAGCGGCTCGGCCCGGTGCTGCGCCGCAGGGACCAGGTGCAGCCCGGCACGACCGATCAGCGGCTGCTGGACTCCGAGGGCGACTCCGAGTGGGTGCACACCGACCCGTGGCGGGTCATGCGCATCCAGTCGGAGTTCGTCGAGGGCTTCGGCGCGCTCGCCGAACTGCCGAGCGCCATCAGCGTCTTCGGCTCCGCCCGCACACCGGCCGGCACACCGGAGTACGAGGCGGGCGTACGGATCGGCCGGGCGCTCGTCGAGGCGGGCTTCGCGGTGATCACCGGGGGCGGTCCCGGAGCGATGGAAGCGGCGAACAAGGGGGCGCGGGAGGCGAAGGGCGTCTCGGTCGGCCTCGGCATCGAGCTGCCCTTCGAGTCCGGCCTCAACCCGCATGTCGACATCGGCGTCAACTTCCGCTACTTCTTCGTCCGGAAGACGATGTTCGTGAAGTACGCGCAGGGCTTCGTCGTCCTGCCCGGCGGCCTGGGCACCCTGGACGAGCTCTTCGAGGCCCTCACCCTCGTCCAGACGGGCAAGGTCACCCGCTTCCCGATCGTGCTGTTCGGTACGGAGTACTGGGGAGGCCTGGTGGACTGGCTGCGCGACACGGTGGTGGCCCAGGGCAAGGCGTCGTCGAAGGACCTGCTGCTGTTCCACGTCACGGACGACGTGGACGAGGCAGTCGGCCTGGTGACGAAGGAGGTCGGCCGCTGAGGCCGTTCCCCCGCCGCCCTTTCGGCGCTTCCCCCCGGCCCCGCCGGCGTTCGAGGCGCGGGGGCCGGAGCGGAGCCCCGGTCACGGGAAGCGAAGGGCCGGGGTGGGTGGCGGGCCCGCCGCAGGCGCACACCGCCCGCGGCGGACC
>NZ_JBEOVJ010000120.1:0-18170 GCF_040295435.1 Streptomyces sp. NPDC002809 | reverse complement strand
CAGGCACAAGATCAGCAGACACCCACCAAATCCTGCCGATCCAACTTCCAACTGCCAAGCCACCACACCGATCTCATTCTGAAATGATCAGTTAGTTGTGACAGCCACCAAGCTGCGCTCGGCGGAGATGATGTGTGAGGGCGAGCAAGCCTCTGCCGAGCGATGGCCAGGCCTCCGGCGCCACCCCGGAGAAGACCTACAGCCGAGTCGCCTTCCTGCGCAAAGTCTCATGCGGCGGACGGCCAACCCGGCTTCGACGGAGGGCGGTACAAGACACTCAACACTTTCGTACGGGCCGTCAACCGCTTGAAGAAGTACCGGGGGTTGCCACCGGATGCGCCAAGCGAGGCTACGTCTTCCTCGGCACTGTGACAGCGGCTGCCCTCGTTATCTGGCTACGAACGTGACCGCTCGGACAGGTCCTCGTCATCAGTGAAGGGATACATGTCGGCATAGGGGTCGGGCTCGCCGGTTTGCGGGTCCAGCCCGGCCACAAGCCGTCGACGCTGCGCGCGCCAGCTGACGAAAGTGTCTGTCCGCTTCCAGAGGGACGCATCGCCGAGGGGGCAGGCGTTGAACCGGCCCAGCATCATGCGGGTGATGAACTGGACCATGCCGCAGTCGAACGAGGCCCAAGGCGACTCACCCCACAAGTGATGCCGACGCCAGGTTACGACAGGCCACTTGTCCGGATCGGGGTCGTTCATGAGCCACGCCATCTCGTTGGCATTCATCCCGGAGCCCCAGGGCAGAACGGCATCCGCACCGAACGTTGCGCCCGGGACGCCTGCATCCTCATCCCAGAGCTCACGTAGGCCGACTGTCATGCTTCCGATGTGACACGCTTCCCACCCGCGCACGTCACTCGGGAGCGGAGGCAATATGACGAGCTCTCCGATATCGCCCACGCCGTACGTGTCCAGCAGAGCCTTGTAGTCACTCGGCAGTCCGGTGCCCAGCGCAGCCTCGGCCGCATTCCAGTCGATCCGCTCGCCACCGGCCAGGTCCGCCGGTACAAGATCGAGCAGTACAGCCACGTCAGGATGCATGCCCATGGCGGATTACCTCCTTGAGTAGCATGAGTAGGTGGTCAGGAACCATAGTTGTGCGGACTGACACTGTTGCCCGGAGCAGCCGGTCGGCGGTGCAGTGAACCCGGTCGATATGGGCACGGATGGGGCGACTGCCGAATGCAGAGGGTGAGAACCATTTGCTGGCGACCGCACCGACATGCCCGCCGAGGCAGACGATCGCGACCTGCAGGCAGAGGATGCTGCCGGTCCTGCGGCACACGAACATATCGAGAGGCGAGCACCCCAACCAAGAGCATGGTCGGCCGGACAGGGGCTGGAGTTGCCTCATGGCGACGGGCGCATACGGGCGCAACGAGGTCAAGCTCCGCACCAAGGTCGGGCGAAGCGCCGGCAGGCCTGGCGTCCCACGCTCGCGATGGTGTTCAAGCCGGTCGAGTCCGCTCGGGCGCGATGGCGCGCGTTCACCGGAGCCCACCTGGTGTCCATGGCCGCCCACGCGGGCGCACGATTCGAGAACGGCGTCCTGGTCGAGCGCGAGGAGCCGGCGCTGGCCGAGGATCTCTCGGGCCTGCCGACCACGTACATCGACGCAGGCTTCGCAGAGGTCTTCCGCGACGAGGACACCGACTACGCCACTCGCATCTGGGCGGAGGGCGGCCAGGTCGAACTCCACGTCTGGGCGGGTGGTTTCCACGGCTTCGACGTCCTGTACCCGCAGGCACACATCTCGATCACAGCCCGCCGAACCCGCATGGACTGGCTCGCCCGGCTCCTCGAACTCCGCCACATAGCGCCGCCGGCTCCGGCCGATGGTGACAGGCCATAGCGTTCACGGAGGGTTCCGTACGGCGCGGAGGCCCGCGACCGGTTCGAAGGCAAGGCGCGGATGGCCGGGGCGGAGCGAGGGCTGGACAGGAACCGTGATCTCGGCGCCTTGCTGGAGCAGGAACCGGACCGCCGCGAATGGCACCCTCAGTACGGCACACACATCGCGGACCTGCCCTTGCCCGCGTACGAGCATCAGCCTCAGGTCCGCAGGGCGCAGGAAGGAAAGACCACGTGGATCAGCCGCCGACAGACCCCGCCCCCGGCGAGCCCGAGCAGCAGGCGCTGTTCGCGTGGTCGGAACTGGACCCGGACCAGGAATCGGGCCCGGACCCGGACCCGGACCCGGATCAGGGAACGTCCGCGGTGTTCCGGGACACCCCGGAGGCGCGCCGGATGCTCGACGTGCGGGAGGTCTACGCCGAGCCGGCGGCGCTGGACTCCCCGCGGGGCCGGCAGATCATGTCCCGGGTACCGGGAGCGCGCGTGACCGAGGTCGCGAGTCACTGGCGTATCCCCTCCCTGCACGGCAACGACGGCAACATCTCCCGATGGGTCCGCATCAAATCGGAGACGCTCGTCCTCGGGGTGAAGCACACGCTCCGGACCCGCCCCAACGGCCGGTCGGCCGACTGGATCGCCCCCGGCGCCTCCAACGGGTGCGCGATGGCGTGCGCCTACTGCTACGTCCCCCGGCGCAAGGGCTACGCCAACCCCATCACGCTGTTCACCAACATCGAGGCGATCGTGGCCCACGTCCGCCGCCACGTACGGGCCCAGGGGCCGAAGACGGAACCCAACCAGTGCGACCCCGAGGCGTGGGTCTACGACATCGGCGAGAACGGCGACTGCTCCGTCGACGCGTTGGTCAGTGACAACACGGCCGATCTCATTGCCGTGTTTCGCGGCCTGCCGACGGCGAAGGCTTCCTTCGCGACGAAGTTCGTCAATCCTGACCTGCTGGCACTCGATCCCCAGGGGCGCACCAGGGTGCGCTTCTCCCTCATGCCGCCCGAGGATGCCCGGCTGCTGGACATCCGTACCAGCCCGGTCGCCGAGCGCATCGCCGCGGCTGCCGACTTCCTGGATGCAGGCTACGAGGTCCACTTCAACCTCTCGCCCGTCGTCCTGCGACCGGGATGGCAGCGCGACTGGGCCGACCTGTTCACTCACCTCGACGACGTGCTGCCCGCCCGCGTGAAGCGGCAGGCGGCGGCCGAGATCATCATGCTGACCCACAACGAGGGGCTCCACGAGGTCAACTTGGGCTGGCATCCCCGCGCCGAGGAGGTGCTGTGGCAGCCGGCCGCCCAGGAGACCAAGCGCTCGCAGAACGGAGCACTCAATGTCCGCTACTCCCTGGAGATCAAGCGGCAGTCGTTGACACGGGTCCAGCAGCTGCTGGCCACGCACGCACCGTGGCTGCGCGTCAGGTACGCCTTCTGAGGACGGATACCCGACAGCTCTCGGTGCCGTCGGTCCGGACGGGGTTGCCGCAGGCCGCCCGCTCGTGGCAGCGGGGTCAGCTCCAGCGACAACTGCCTTGTCTCCGGCAACAGTTCCCACCGCGCGGTGGCCACAGTGCGCTCCTGCTGCCGGAAGGCGGCGAGTGTTCGGTGCGCGGTCCATGCCCTGTCGAACGCCGCCTCGCGGCGCTCCGCGGCACGAGGCCAACACGGTGATCTTCCGCCATGCGGCGATCTTGTGGGCGCAGACGCCGGAGCAGGGAGGGGACTGACCTGCAGACCGCCGGGCTGGCCAGGACGACATAGCTGCCTCGTCCGGCCGGACGGCAAGGGCGGTCGCCCGAACACCGGGGTGACCGCCCTCGTCGTGGAGTTCACGGGGCTACGGTTACGCGCATGACAATTCTGGTCGTTGGTGGTTCCGGCTTCCTGGGGTGCGAGCTGGTCCGGCAGGCGAGAGCGGCCGGGCATGCGACGGTGGCGACCTATGCGACCGGGCGGGGCACCGCCTCGCCGAGCGCGTGGCGCCATCTGGATCTGCGGGACGCGGGGAGTTCGGACGCGTTGATGGCCGAGGTGAACCCGCGCGTCGTCATCAATGCATCGAGCGGCGGGGCTGACTGGGCGGTTACCGCAGAGGGTCCGCTCCGGCTCGCGACAGTCGCGGCGAAGCGTGGAACCCGCATGGTTCACGTGTCCACCGACGCCGTGTTCTCCGGTGTCGGCCGGGTTCACTACGACGAGTCCGCATTCCCGGACCCCGTCACCCCGTACGGCGCAGCCAAGGCCGCGGCGGAGACCGGGGTCCTCGCCGTGCATCCGAACGCGGTCGTTGCCCGCACGTCGCTGATCGTCGGCCACGGCCGTTCCGTGCACGAGCTACTGGTGCACCAGCTCATCGCCGGCACCGTTGACGGCGCCCTGTTCACCGACGACATCCGCTGCCCGGTCCACGTCTCGGACCTGGCGGCCGCCCTTCTGGAACTGGCGTCGAGCGACGCAACGGGCATGCGCCATCTCGCGGGGTCCGATGCCCTGAGCCGCTACGAACTCGGCGTCCTCATCGCCAAGCGCGACGGTCTCGACGCGTCCCGTCTGCCCAAGGCCCTGCGGGCCGACAGTGTTGTTCCCGGCCCCCTTGACGTCCGCCTCGACAGCCAGGCGACTCAGAGGCAACTGCGCACCGCACTGCGCGGTGCCCGACAGTTCTTGAAGGCGGCCGGCCAGGCGTCCTCGGCCGCCCCGGCCTGAGGACGCCCGGCGGTGCCTCCGCAAAGCTGGTGCTGCCGCCCCTCACGACACCGAACCGTCGTGGAGTCAGGGCACGCGTCAGGCCAGGACGGGAAGCGATGCCAGCCCGCGACCGAGGCGGGTGCCCTGCTCTTCCTGTTGGTCAGATGGCGCGGCAAGCCGGATTTCGGGAAACCGAGCAGGTGGCTGTGCGCCGTGCTCGTCGAAGGCTGGTGCGGGGGCGGTCCCCAGGGTGGAGAACAGGCGCGTCTCCCACACTTGCGGCGTGGAGAGACAGGGGGGCCGCACCCGGTGCCCCGGGGTCCGTTGCCGCGGTCTCGACAGTGATCGCTCCATGGGCGGGGCAACTTCATGGCCTTGCACGTGTACGAAC
The DNA here is from genome assembly GCF_040295435.1 of Streptomyces sp. NPDC002809. Lineage (NCBI taxonomy): Bacteria > Bacillati > Actinomycetota > Actinomycetes > Kitasatosporales > Streptomycetaceae > Streptomyces > Streptomyces sp. NPDC002809. Next base: position 13,221 of record NZ_JBEOVJ010000120.1, on the reverse strand, counting down.
GTATGGGGTGAGGCCCCTGTCGTGCGGCCAGGCATCCGCCGCCCCCGGGGTGGTGACAACGCTGCCCCGGGGGTGGTGACCGCCGCCCCCGGGGCGGTGACAACGCCGCCCCGGTGGTGGTGGCCACGCTGCCCCCGGGGCGCGTGCGGCTGTCAGGCGGACGGTGTCACTGACGCCGTGTCCCCTGATCGTTCCGTGGTGGGACGGTCTCCCCGATGATGACGCGGGGCGCCGGCGGGGAGCTGGTGTCCCGGGTGTCCTGGTCCTTCAGGGACCTGGCTTCGGCCTTGAGGATGCGTGCCGACCTGCCCGCACTGCGAAGCAGTTCGGGCAGCTTCTTCACGGAGAGCACCAGGACGACCACGACCAGGACTACGCCCATCTCGCTGATCCCGAACATGGTCAGTCCTCGCCGCCCTCTTCCTCGTCGTCCCCCTCGAAGAAGTCTCCGATCTCGTCGACGACTTCGGCAGCCACCATGCCTCCGATCACGCCTACTGCGACCCCGGCGGCGCCCGCCGCGACGACCGTGCCCATGCCGGGACCGGAACGGTGGCCGCTGTCGTGCTGATGGTGATTGCCGTGGTGGCCGTAGCCGTGCCCGTGGTCCTGCCCGTGCTCGGCGTGCGTGCCGTAAGCCGCCCGGTGCTCGACGAGCTGCCGGATCCAGCCGTCGACCAGGGCGTTCCAGTCCTGGTGCGGGACGCCGCCCTGGCTGACGGTGAACCGGGTGACCGCGTCGTGTCCGTCGGAGAACAGCCCGCCGCGCTTGTCGGCCTCCAGGATCACCTCCATGTCACCGGGCGTGGCGAGGAAGGTCAGCTCGATCTCGTTGACCGTGTGCGCGTACTGCGGGGACGGGGCCAGCTCGATCTCCTGGTAGAAGGGCAGCTGTTGGCCGGTGCCGGCGATGCGGCCGTATTCCAGGTCGGCGGATCGGAAGCCGAAGCCGAGCTGCCCGAGGGCTTCGAGGATCGCTTCCTGCACCGGGAGCGGGCCGACGACGAGCGGATCGAGATCGCCCTTGTCCTTGGCGCCGGCCACCGAAAGTTCGGTGCGCACACCCAGGACGATGCCGAGCCCTTGCCCGTACAGCTCGGTGACCGGGGTCTCCCAGGGCAGCGTCACCGTGAACGGAACGTTGTGTTCCGCGCCCGCCGGCAGCCGGAAACCGCCGCCGATCACGAACCGGTCGAAGAGGACGGTGCCGTGGCTCTCACCGTCCTCGTGCTCGGCCTCGACCCTGGCGACGAGCTCCAGCGTGATGTGTTCGATGTCGAAGTCGTCTGTTCCGCCCAGGAGATGGACCTGGCCGGAAAGGGAACCACCGGGGGTGGTGACCCCCGGGGTGAGGACGGTATCGACGGTCGGGCCGCCCACACCGAGTGAACCGAGCAGTCGTTTGAACACCATCGAGGCGTTCACTCCCTTTTGTGCGTACGGAGGTCATGACGGGTTTGCAGATGTCGGATGCACCGGATACGCCGAATGCATCAGTGACGGCTTCCCTCGTTCTACGGGCGCGTAGAAGCATATGGGTGGTGGATGTGTCACCGGGGACTCCGGGCGGGGTGGCCGCGTGAACGTCCGAAAAAGATCGCCCAGCGGCCTGGGCAGGCGCTTGACGAGCAGGTTTTGCTGTGCTTTTACCATTGCCGCAGGGGGTGGAGATCGCGACACGGCCGACTGGTCGAGGGGGAGTGGCTGAGCCGCTTCCCGTCGGCGAGCGGCCGGGTGACCGCCGCTGCCCGCGGTCCTCGGCGGCTCGCTCGGGTCGGCCTTGCTGTGGCTGCCCGACGTGGGCTGGGGTGCGGTGGGTGTCATCGTGGTCGCTCTGGTTCTCGCGGTGGAGCGTACGGTGCTTGCCGTGGTGGATCTGGTGCGTGCGGGCAGGGGCGACCGGCGGGCGCCTGAGCTGCATTTCGCTGGGACGAAACTCCCGCCGGGGTCCACTCATGGCCGGAAGGTTCCTGGTCCTTGAGGTGATCCGCCTGGATGGCGGCGCTGGGCGGTGGGCCCGCAGGCGCCGCCGGCAGGGTGGCCGGCGGCGCCCGGGGCCCGGGGGTGGTGGCGTGGGGGTCAGTCGGTCAGTCGCCGCTTGCCGAGCTGTCCGGCGACCGCCGGGTCCCGGTGGTCGAAGAACAGTGAGGTGCCGGTGTCCAGTGCGGCGATGGAGGCCATCTGGTCGTCGGTGAGTTCGAAGTCGAACACGTCGAAGTTCTCCGCCATGCGGTCGGCGCGCACGGACTTGGGGATGGTGACGATGCCGCGCTGGACGAGCCAGCGCAGGACCACCTGGGCGACGGACTTGCCGTGTGCCTTGCCGATGCCGCTCAGGACCGGGTTCGTGAAGAGGTCGTTCTTGCCCTCGGCGAATCCGCCCCAGGACTGGATCTGGACGCCGTGCTCGCGCATGACGTCCTGGTCGGCGGTGCGCTGGAAGAACGGGTGGGTCTCGATCTGGTTCACCGCAGGCGTCACGTCGTTGTTGCTGATGAGGTCGACGAGCCGGTCGGGGTAGAAGTTGGCGACGCCGATCGCCTTGATGCGGCCGTCGTGGTGGATCGCCTCCATGGCCCGCCACTGCCCGTACACGTCGCCGAAGGGCTGGTGCATCAGGTACAGGTCGAGGTAGTCGAGGCCGAGCTTGCGCAACGACGTGTCGAAGGCGCGCTTGGCGTTCTCCTCGGCGGGTGCGTCCTGGATCCACAGCTTGGTGGTGACGAACAGCTCCTCGCGCGGGACACCGCTCTTCTTGATGGCGCGGCCGACGGCTTCCTCGTTCCCGTACGCAGCCGCGGTGTCGAGCAGCCGGTAGCCGGCGGCGAGGGCATCACTGACGGTCCGTTCGGTGTCCTCCGGCGGGATCTGGAAGACGCCGAAGCCGAGGATCGGCATCGTGACGCCGTTGTTCAGGGTGACGGTCTGCACGGGTTTCTCCTACGTGTCGTGGGGGGTGTGGTCGGTCAGAAGGTGATGAGGGCTTTGAGGACGCGGCGTTCTGCCATGTCCTGGTAGGCGCCGGGGACCTCGTCCAGGGAGACGGTCCGGTCGAAGACGCGTCCCGGCCGGATCGTTCCGTCGAGGACGTCGGGCATCAGGTGCTCGATGTAGGCGCGGGCCGGGGAGACGCCGCCGGTGAGGGTGATGTTCCGCATGATCATGGAGGTCCCGATGGGGCCCTCCTCGTACTGCGGCATGCCCAGACGGCTGATGGTGCCGCCGTCGGTGACGGCGGCGAAGGCCGTGTCCAGGCCCTGGCGCGCACCGACGGCCTCGATCACCCTGTCGACGCCGACCCCGGCGGTCAGGTCGCGTACGCGGGCGACGCCTTCCTCTCCGCGCTCGAGGACCACGTCGGTGGCTCCGAAGTCGCGGCCCAGGCCGGTGCGGTCCGTGTGCCGGCCCATGAGGATGATCCGCTCCGCGCCGAGGCGCTTGGCGGCGATCACCGTGCACAGGCCGACCGCTCCGTCCCCGATCACCAGGACGGAGTCGCCGCGGGAGACACCGGCCGTGGTGGCGCCGTGGTGTCCAGTGCCCATCACGTCGGACAGCGCCAGCAGGGAGGGCAGCAGCGGTGAGTCCTCGCCGACCGGGAGCTTGACCAGGGTGCCGTCGGCCTGAGGTACGCGGACAGCCTGGCCCTGACCCCCGTCCACGCCGTCGAGCCCGTACCGGCCGCCGTGGCGACAGGAGGACTGCAGCCCTTTGGCGCAGTAGTCGCAGGTGTTGTCGCAGTAGGTGAACGAGGTGACGACCAGGTCGCCCGTCCTGATGCCGGTGACACCGGAGCCGGTCTCCTCGACAACGCCGAGAAACTCGTGACCCATAGGGCGGCCGGTGTCCGTCTTCGGCATGGACCTGTAGGGCCACAGGTCGCTGCCGCACACGCACGACAGGACGGTCCGCACGACTGCGTCGGTGGGCTGCTGAATCCTTGGATCGGGCCGGTCCTCGATCCGTACGTCGCCGGCTCCGTACATCACTGCTGCGCGCATGGGGTGGTGCTCCTATGGGGGAGTCTTCCGCCATTGCGGAAGAAGGGGGGCGGGGTTCGCTCTGGTACCGGCCATGCCGCACGGAGATTCATTTCCGGTCCGGCGTCAGGCCGACGGAAGCGCACGCCGGCCGGCCCGGCGCCGGGCGGCGGAGGCACACGTCAGCGTTCGAGCATCTGCTGCTGGGCCGCGGTGTGCGTGTCGCCCGCGGCCGGGGGCAGGCTGCTGAGCTTGTCGAGTTGTTCGACGGTCAGCTCTACGGCGTCGGCGGCGGTGTTCTCCTCGACCCGGGTCACGCGCTTGGTGCCGGGGATCGGAGCGATGTTGTCGCCCTGCGCGAGCAGCCAGGCCAGGGCGACCTGCGCCGGGGTGACGCCGGCCTCCGCAGCGATGGCCTTGACCTCGTCCGCCAGGCGCAGGTTGCGCTGGAAGTTCTCTCCGGTGAAGCGCGGGTTGTCGCGGCGGAAGTCGGACTCGTCGAACTGGTCGGCGGAGCGGATTGTGCCGGTCAGGAACCCGCGGCCGAGCGGCGAGAAGGGCACCAGGCCGATGTTCAGCTCGCGCAGTACCGGCAGGACCCGGTCCTCCAGGCCCCGGGTCCACAGGGAGTACTCCGACTGGACGGCACTGACCGGTTGGACGGCGTGCGCACGGCGGATGGTGTCCGGGCCGGCCTCGGACAGGCCGAACGCACGGACCTTGCCCTCGGCGATCAGCTCGCCCACCGCGCCGGCCGTCTCCTCTACGGGAGTGTTCGGATCGACCCGGTGCTGGTAGTAGAGGTCGATGTGCTCGGTGCCGAGGCGCTTCAGCGAGCCTTCGACGGCGATGCGGATGTTGGCCGGGCTGCTGTCCAGGTTCCACGGACCCTCGCCGGCGTGTGAGACGAGACCGAACTTCGTCGCCAGCACGACCTTGTCGCGGCGGCCCTTCAGCGCCCGGCCGAGAAGTTCCTCGTTGGTGTACGGGCCGTAGATCTCCGCGGTGTCGATCAAGGTGACACCGAGCTCCAGAGCGCGGTGCACGGTGCGGACCGCCTCCGCCTCATCCGTCCCGGAGCCCGTGTACCCGTGTGACATCCCCATCGCCCCCAGGCCGATCCGGGAGACTTCCAAGTCGCGCAATTTGATGTATTTCATAACCATTTATCCCTTCTGCCGCTTTCTTGCTTCAGTCTGCTGTGCGACAGCGCTCGTCTCCCCGCTCACACGCGGGTAGCGGGCCGGAGCAGGAAACTCGTCGCAGGTAGTGAGGAAGATCGCAGCGGCTGCGATGAACAGGCTGGTGCGATCCGTTCCGTGGACCGTCTTGGTGGGGGCGGCGGGCGTCCAAGGGCGCTCCTGCCTGGCGGAGGTGAGTGGGTGACGCCATCCACCGTGCCCCCTGGCGCGCCGTACAGGCAGGCCGGGTTCTGCCGGGGAGCGGCCAGCGGGGGTGTGACAGGTCCCCCCTGGCGCCTGCCACTCCGGTGACTGCTGGGCGAGACTGGTGGCATGGCATCCGAGCAGACCAGTGGCGGCGAGCTGGGGCGATTCCTGCGCGCCCGTCGCAATCAGACCAGTCCCGGGAGCGCGGGCCTCACCCCGGGCCCAGGCGTGCGCCGTACTCCGGGACTGCGTCGGGAGGAGCTCGCCACGGTTGCCGGGATCAGCATCGACTACTACACCCGCATCGAGCGTGGCAAGGAAACCCGGCCCAGCCCCGCGGTCATCGACGCCCTCGCCCGGGCCCTGCACCTCGACGACGACGAACACCACCACCTGCGCGAGCTCGCCGTACGCGCTGCGCACTACGCTCCCGAGCCGCCGCCCCCGCCGAGCCGGACCGTTCGCCCGCACCTGAAGCTCCTGCTGGAGGCGATGCGGCCCAACCCCGCCTACATCGTCAGCCGCAGCATGGACCTGCTCGCCTGGAACCCCGGTGGCCTGGCTCTGTACGCCGGGATGGCCGACTGGCCCGCCAAGCAGCGGAACCTGGCCCGCTACATGTTTCTCCACCCCACGGCACGGCAGCTCTTTCCCGACTGGGACACCCAGGTCCGGGGCTGTGTCGCCCGTCTGCGGGCCGAAGCGGGAATCAATCCCGACGCCCCCGACCTCACCAACCTGGTCGGCGAGCTGCTGCTCAAGAGCCCCGACTTCGCCAGGCTGTGGGAACGCTACGAAGTCATCGGCAGGAAGAAGATCGAGAAGACCTTCCACCACCCCCAGGTCGGCGAGCTGACTCTCAGCGGCCAGAGCATGAACCTCGACGGCACACCCGGCCAACGCCTCGGCGCCTACACCGCTGAACCCGGATCCCCTGACCATGACGCCATGCTCCTGCTCGACATGACCGCAGCCCAGCCGACCACGCAACCGGACGCGGATACCGGCCCGTCATGGCGTACCCGGCCCTGACAGGACGTTGCGAGTGGCCTCACGTGGGTCACGCAGCGGATCCGGGACAGCCGGGACTCCGGCCGCGGTCCGATGTGACGTCGGCCCGGACGACCCCCATGAGGGCGTCGGTGCGCGCGCACCTGCCGTCCGCGGTCCCGCCCCTAGAGGCGGGACCGCGGACGGGCCGTCGCACCCACGTCCGCCGCGGTCGAACGCGCCGCGCGGCAGGCACGCCGGGTTCAGGCGGCCGGCTGTGCCGCGGGGTGGCTCCGCCAGGCATGGCCGAGGGCCGCGTAGCCCTGACCGGTGAGCAGGTGTTCGGCGGGAGCGAGGTCTGCCAGGCGGGGATCGTCGGAGACGGCCCGGTCCAGGACGTCGAGCAGGGCCATCGGCGTGATGGAGACCAGCGCGAGCGCGTAGTTCAGGGGGAAGAGCAGGTACTGCCCGATCGTGCAGACCACGACCACGGCGACGGTCCACCACGGGCCCGGATCGAGGCAGGCAGCAGCACCGGATCCGACATCGTGCAGCCCTGCATCGAACACCTCCCCACCCGCACGGAGACCCCCGAAAGCACCTGGCCGGGTTCGTCCGCGTGCGGGTGCGTCCCGGGCAGTGCGAGAACGTGACCGTCGAGATCGACCGCAGCCGCCGCCTCTCCTACTGGGACGAGGGCAGGAACCGCTGGGTGACACCCACCGGCAAGGTCCGCGTCTACGGCGGGCGCTCGGCCGCCGACATCGCACTCGCGGGCACCGTCACCGTCTCCTGACGGCGCCCCCACACCCCCACCGAGTGGTCAAGTCATGCGGAGTCCGTGACGGTGGGGGAAGTGGGGTGCGGGATGCTGCCGGTGGGTGCGTACTGGGCGGCTTGTGCATCGAACATCGCGGCGTAGCGGCCGCGGGCGGCCATGAGTTCGTCGTGGCTGCCCTGTTCGGCCAGGCGTCCGTGGTGCAGGACGTAGACGCGGTCGGCGTGGCGAACGCCGGACATGCGGTGGGTGACGAGAACGACGGCCCGGTGCGGGGAGGCGAGGCGGCGGATGCGGTCGAACGCTTCGATCTCGGCCTCCGGGTCGAGCGCGGAGGTGGGTTCGTCCACGATGAGCACGCTGTCCGCCCGCGACGTCGAGCTACGCCAGTGGGTGCGGGCCAGCCCCATCTTCTGCCATTCACCGCCGGACAGTTCGATGGCTCCGCGGAACACCCTGGCCAGCAGGCTCTGCAGGCCGTCGGGGAGCTTGGCGATGACGGGAACGGCTCCCGCGTAGTCGACGGACGGCTGTAAGTCGTCCAACGAGGCGGCATGGGCGGGACGGCCGAGCCGGATGTTCATCGCGGCGGTCACGGGCCAGCGTTGGAAGTCCTGGGTGAGCAGAGCCACGCGCTCGAAGACCTGGGCGCGGTCGAGACCGGCGACGTCCGCATCGCCCCATCGCAGGGACCCGGCCTGAGGCAGGAGCAGCCCCGAGAGAACCTTCATCAGAGTGCTCTTGCCTGAGCCGTTCTCACCGACCACGGCGGTGACCGAGCCCATGGGCAGCGTGAGCGACACACCGTCCAGTGCCGGGCTCTCACAGTCGGGATAGCGGTAGCTGACCGCGTCGAGGACGATCTCCTCGACGCGGTCGGGGACGGGGGCGCCGCCCTCGGGGATGGCGCGCCGGGCGGCCTGGGCCAGAAAGCGCGAGTGATCCCGGACGTACAGGGACTCCTCGTGCAGCTGGTTCACGTTCATCACCAGCGCGCCCAGGCTCGCCGAACCGGAGCGGACCGCGATGACCGCGGTGCCTGCCACGGCCAGACTCATGTGCCCGCTCATGATCAGCCAGAACATGGTCCCGTACGTCGCGGCCATCGCCAGCCCGGACAGTCCGGCAGCGACCCATTCGGTGAGGGCCTTGCTGGATGCCAGGCGCTCCTGCTCTGCTTCGGCGCTCTCGGCCATGCGCCGGTAGCGGCTGAGGAGGAAGCCGCCCACTGCGTGGATGCGCACTTCCTGGGCCGCGGTGCGTTCGGTGAGCAGGTTGCCGATGAGACGGCTGGCCCGCACATGTTCGATCCAGCTCATCACCGACACGTAGCGTTCCTGCGCCACGCGCATGGCCCCCCAGCCGCGTGGGGCCGCGATGAGGACCAGCATGGGCAGCAGGGTCCAGTCGAGGACGCTGAGCACGCCTGCGGTGGCGATCAGCGAGATGATTCCGTTCAGCGCCGAAACGCAGGAACCGATCATGCGGCGGGCCGAGCTCGGGCCGTGCTGGGCGATGTCGACGAGCCTGCGGAAGTCGGGATCGTCGATCGCTTCGAGTTCCACGGACGCGGCGGCGGCCAGGTACTGGGTGGTGGCGATCCGTTCGACGAGCGGCTCCAGACGCCCGGCGCGGGAGGTGGACCAGGCTGCCAGGCCGGAGTTGACGACGGCGATGGCGGCTGCGGCGAGCAGACCGGGCACCAGGGCGTGCAGGCGTTGGGGGGCGTTGCCCGTACCGCCGAGCAGAGCATGCATGACGGAGTTGATGGCGAGCAGGCTGACGGCCGCGGCGATGCCTTGACCGATCTCGCAGACGGCCACCGCGACGAGTGCGCGACGGTCGGCCTTCCACGCCATTCTCAGCGTCGCGCCGACCAGCGCCGGCATGGAACGCAGTGCGGACATCATGGTCAGGTCGAGCGTGGCGTGCTCGTGCCGGGACCAGCCCATGTCGTAGCGCAGCGGTCCGCCGAACAGCTCCTGTTCGGCGTCGGAGACCTGTGGCTCCGCCATCTTCACGGGTCCGAAGAACCTCTTCACAGGGCGCCTCCCGCGCGTGGCCGGATCAGCCCTCTGTGCGAAGGGCCTTCGGTGGATGGTTGGAAGAGGGCGGCGGTGCGGGAGAGACAGTCCGGTGGGGACTTCCGCATCGGCACCCGGGGGAGCACTCCGTACGTGGCCGGCTCGGTGATGTCCGGTCCACCGGTCCAGGGCCCGGCCACATCAGCGATCAGTGACGGATGGATGCCGTTCATCGCCGTCCTTCCCGAGCGAGGCGCTCGACGGCTCTTCGGCCGCGAGCCGTGACGTGGCTGTCGCCGTGGCGCGGACCGTAGGAGAGGGCGCCGGCCGCGTCGGCCGCGGTGAAGGCCACCAGCGCCCGCTGCTCGATGTCGGAGAGGGGACGCCCGTATCCGGCGAACATCGCCGTGCGTAGTTCGGGGTGGTCCGGCCATACGGCGGTGGCGAGTTTGACGAAGTCGGCGACGAGGGGTCCTGGGGTGCTGCGCTCGTAGTCGATCAGGGCGCAACGGCGGCCGTTCCAGAGCATGTTGCGTTCCCAGAAGTCCCCGTGGAGAAACCCGGCCGGCAGTGGTCCCAGGCCCGGAAGGGTGTGGACGATGCGGCGGAGCATGTCGGCTTCGGCGCCGGACAGATGGTCGCCGGCAGCGGCAATGCGCCTCTCCAGCCCGGTGACCGTGGCCTCGACGGTGCTCGTCGCCTCAGCCTGGGCCGCATGATTCGGCAACGCTTGGTGGAGGAGGCGCAGGAGCCCGCCGGCCTGCTCATGTGCCACGCGGCGCCGTGCGGGTGCCGTCCCGCTCGTGAGTGGTTCTCCGTCCACCGCGGTGACGATCAGTGCGAGCAGCTGGGCCGAACTGTCCTTCAGGGCAAGAGCGTTGGCGTAGCCGAGTCGTGGGACGGCCTCGCGGTAGGCGCGTGTCTCGCGGGTGTGGAAGACCGGTTCGGGTGACACCTTCACGAAGTGGCGGCCGGTACGACCGGTCACCTCCCACACCTGTGAGTTCGTCCGCACGTGCGAGGTGTCCCGTACGGCCTGGAGCGGTCCCAGAACCGATGCCACCCATGCGGCCGTTGACGCGGGAAGGCTGGCGGATTCCGTCATGCCAGGTGCCTCTTGTCCGGTCGGGAGCCGTCGGTGAGGAGCCCGGTCCGGCTCCGGGCGAGGCGAATCGCGATGTCAGGGCGGTGAGCGGTGTTTTCGAACGCAGGATGAACGAGCGCAGGGCGGTGCAAGCGGTGCATGGGTACTCCTCGAGGCGCGAAACGGACAGGTGATCGGGTAACTGGGGATTTCCTGTCTCCGTAACGGGTGCGCGGGAGCGAAATCTAGAACGAGACTTCGAATAGCTGGGCATCCCTTGGCGTGGCTGAGGGGAGCTCGCCGTGATGCTGCGTTCGATCACTCCTGTGGGTCTGGGTACTTCCTCCGGGGGATTGCGGAGACGGGGCAGCGTGACGGCGCCGCGGTCGGGGGCTCATGGCGGCTGCTGCCGGGCGAGCCCGTTGCCGTTCGCAGGCGGACCTGGTGCGCGGGGAACACCGGGGCCTGGGGCAGGAGGGCTTCAGGTCGGTTCGCTCCTGGAACGGGTGGTCGTCCCCTTGCGAGCGCCCGGCCGTAGCACCCGCGCGTGGATAAGATCACCACCGCGGTGTCGCCCTGCCGGGAGAGTCCGGCTTCTGAGGCAGTGCCTCCGGGAGGAGGGCGATGAGATCCCCGAACGGGACGCGCGTGCTCGGCATCCTCATCGGAGTCGACGCAGGCAGCTCCACCGGAGGACAACGAAGGTCAGGTCGGCCACGGATCGGCCCGTCGGCCCAGCACGGGCAAGGCCAGGGAGACTCCCGCTCGTTCGGCCTTGCGGGTAAGGAAGTCCATGGTGGCCGGGAAGTCGTCGAGGAAGGCGCGGAAAGGTCTGAGGGGACGGTCGAGCGGGCGGAAGAAGTCGTCCCAGTGGATGGGGACGACGCGTCGGGCGCCGGTGGCCGTGACCAGCCGGTGCCAGTACTCCTCCCGGAAGGCCTCGTCCTGTACGCCGAGCGCCCCGATCCCCAGATACACGGTGTCCGCGTGGTGGCCGTCGAGGGCGCCGGGCAGGCTGTGAGCACTGGCATGGATCAGGAGCCGGCGTGTGTCGTGACGGACGTGGAGGGTGTAGCAGTCGCCGGTCCGGTAGTCGGTGGCGCGGGCCGGTGGACGCAGTGGCCGGTCGATCCGGCCGGGGGCGATGTCGCCCGGGCTGTGCCGGGCGGGCAGGGCGGTGAGGGTGAAGCGCCCGATCGTGAACGGGACGCCGGTGACGGCCGGTTGGAAGCGGTCATCGGGAAAGCCCTGCCCGCGGGCGATGTTGCGGGTGGAGGCGGAGCCGATGAGCCGGGCGTCCGTCACGGCGGCCACCTCGGGGGAGTCCAGCGCGTGGTCGTAGTGGGAGTGGACGACGAACACGGCGTCGAGGCGGTCGATCCCGGCCCGTTGCAGGCCGGCGGTGATGCGGGACCGGTCCGGTCGCAGACGGCCGAACCGCATGCGCAGGAGGCCGGGACGGCTGAAGAAGCCGTCGGTGAGGATCGCGGTGTCACCGTCGTCGAGCAGGAGCGTGGACACGCCGAGGAACACGGTGCGGGGTGCTCCTGGCCGCGGGGGCGCCGGCGGCTCGTACAGGTACGTCCACGGCGTCAGGCTGGGCGCCCGGAGGCCCCGCAGCACGGCTGTGGCGCGAGGGCCGCGGCGCTCAGTACCGGTGTCCATGCTTCGTCCTCGCGCAAGTAGCCATCCGGGCAGCGTAGATGATGCCCGAGGCTGGGCGCAGGGCCGGTGGGGATCGTCCGGGAGGGCGGCGCGATCGCGCCCTCCGACCACCGGTTCGTCGTTGCCGAGTGCGCCTGCCGCCGCAGGCGTCCGCCCACGGTGCGGCACCGGTCACCGCCGCCGCTCGCGGTGGTCTCAGCGGGTTCGGGGCGCTCCCGGCCGTTCGCGTTCGCGGCGCCGGCCCGCCGGCAGGGGACGGGGCGCGGAGCCGGGGACGACGGTGCTGGTCAGCGTGCCGATGCCCTCGACGGTCAGGCCGACGGTGTCACCCGGTCGCAAGGGGGGCGGCATCCGCTCGCCACGCAGGCCCCAGAGCTCCGCGAGGCAGCCGCCGTTGCCACAGGTGCCCGACCCGAGGATGTCGCCCGGGACGACACGGGTGCCGCGGGACGCGTACGCGGTCATCTCTTCGAAGGTCCAGCTCATATTGGAAAGCAGGTCCGTGCCGACCGTCTCACCGTTGATCTCGGCGGTGAGTGCCAGACGCAGGAAGCCGTCCGGATCCCGGTACGGCTCGAGCTCGTCGGCCGTGACGAGGTAGGGCCCCAGGCTCGTGGCGGTGTCCTTGCCCTTGCACGGGCCGAGGCCGACCTGCATCTCCGCCGACTGCAGATCGCGTGCGGACCAGTCGTTGAAGACGGTGTAGCCCACTATGTGCTCGCGGGCCTGCTCCGGGGTGAGGTCGCGGCCCTCGCGGCCGATGACGGCACCGACCTCGAGTTCGAAGTCGAGGACGGCCGAGCCGGGCGGCATGGGCACGTCCTGGCCGGGGCCGTGGACCGCGTGGGGATTGGTGAAGTAGAACGTGGGCGCCGCGTACCACTGCTCGGGCACGCCCGCGACGCCGTCGACCGAGCGGCGCACACCTTCGACGTGTTCCTCGAACGTGACGAAGTCCCGTATGGAGGGGGGCTGGAGGGGTGGCAGCAGACGTGTCCGTGAGACGTGGGGACCGGCCGGTGCATCGAGCGCCGCCGCACCCGCGGCGAGCAGTCCGGCAAGACCTTCGGTCTTCAGCAGCAGCATGACGAGCGAGGAAACGCCCGGCAGGGGGAAGAGGGTGCCGTCCTCCTCCACGACCGCCACTCGGTGCGCGTGCTGATGCTCGTAGGTGGCGAAACGCATGACAGGACTCCTGGAGGAGGGGGCGGCGTGCGCCTCGACCTCGTCGCGCGGCATCGCGTCACCTGGGCGTACGCCTCGCCCGTCTATCTCCTGGACATGCTGGACGTGCAGGCCCAGGCGCCCCGGG
>NZ_JBEOVJ010000119.1:0-19357 GCF_040295435.1 Streptomyces sp. NPDC002809 | reverse complement strand
TTTTTTTTTCTTTCCAACCCCCACCCCCAACCCCCCCCCCACCCCCACGACCCCGCGGCGGGGGGGGCGCCCCCCCCCCCCGGCCCCCCCCCCCCCCCCCACGACAGCAATCAACGCACGCTACTTCTTGCGGCGCCGACCACCACCGCCACCGCTCTTCTGCGCCTTGCGCCGCTCCGCCCGGGTGAGCCCGTCCGACTCCGCGGAACCAGCACCGTCACCGTTGGAGAAGTCGCCCTCGACGACACCGCCCTCCCCGTCCACCGTGGGAGCGGAGAAGTGCAGCCGGTCCGGACGCTGCGGAGCGTCGAGCCCCTTGGCCCGGATCTCCGGACGCGCCGCCGGAACGGCGTCCTCCTTGGACAGCGACGTCGCCGCGTCCTGCACGGGAACCTCCTCGACCTGCTGCTCCACCTGGACCTCCAGGTTGAACAGGTAGCCGACGGACTCCTCCTTGATGCCCTCCATCATGGCGTTGAACATGTCGAAGCCCTCGCGCTGGTACTCGACCAGCGGGTCCTTCTGCGCCATGGCCCGCAGGCCGATGCCCTCCTGGAGATAGTCCATCTCGTAGAGGTGCTCACGCCACTTGCGGTCCAGGACGGACAGCACCACACGCCGCTCCAGCTCACGCATGATGTCGGAGCCGAGCGTCTTCTCCCGCTCGTCGTACTGCTCGTGGATGTCGCCCTTGACGGACTCGGCGATGAACTCGGCGGTGACACCGGCGAGATCCCCGGCGGCGTCCTCCAGCTCGGCGACCGTGACCTTCACCGGGTAGAGCTGCTTGAACGCGCCCCACAGCCGGTCCAGGTCCCACTCCTCGGCGAACCCCTCCGCCGTCTCCTGGCGGATGTAGTCGTCGATCGTGTCGTCCATGAAGTGGCGGATCTGGTCCTGCAGGTCCTCACCTTCCAGGACCCGGCGCCGCTCTCCGTAGATGACCTCGCGCTGCCGGTTGAGCACCTCGTCGTACTTCAGGACGTTCTTACGCGTCTCGAAGTTCTGCTGCTCGACCTGCGACTGCGCCGACGCGATCGCCCGTGTCACCATCTTGTTCTCGATCGGCACGTCGTCGGGCACATTGGCCATCGACATGACGCGCTCGACCATCTGCGCCTTGAACAGACGCATCAGGTCGTCGCCGAGGGAGAGGTAGAAACGGGACTCGCCCGGGTCGCCCTGACGGCCGGAACGGCCACGCAGCTGGTTGTCGATACGACGCGACTCGTGTCGCTCGGTACCGAGGACGTACAGCCCGCCGAGGTCCTTGACCTCGTCGTGCTCGGCCTTCACCGCCTGTTCGGCCTTCTCCAGCGCCGCGGGCAGCGCGGCCGCCCACTCCTCGACGTGCTCGACCGGGTCCAGGCCGCGCTGGCGCAGATCCGCCTCGGCCAGGTCGTCGGGGTTGCCGCCCAGCTTGATGTCCGTACCGCGGCCCGCCATGTTCGTCGCGACCGTGACGGCGCCCTTGCGGCCGGCCTGCGCGATGATCGGCGCCTCCCGGTCGTGCTGCTTGGCGTTGAGGACCTCGTGCTGCACACCGCGCTTGGAGAGCTGCTGCGAGAGGTACTCGGACTTCTCGACCGAGGTGGTGCCGACCAGGATCGGCTGGCCCTTCTCGTGCTTCTCGGCGATGTCGTCGACGACGGCGGCGAACTTCGCGACCTCCGTGCGGTAGATCAGGTCCGACTGGTCGGCCCGGACCATCGGCCGGTTGGTCGGAATCGGCACCACGCCGAGCTTGTAGATCTGGTGGAACTCGGCGGCCTCGGTCATCGCCGTACCGGTCATGCCGGAGAGCTTGCCGTAGAGGCGGAAGAAGTTCTGCAGGGTGATCGTGGCGAGGGTCTGGTTCTCGTCCTTGATGTCCACCCCTTCCTTCGCCTCGATCGCCTGGTGCATGCCCTCGTTGTAGCGGCGGCCGGCGAGGATACGGCCGGTGTGCTCGTCGACGATCATGACTTCGCCGTCGATGACGACGTAGTCCTTGTCCTTCTTGAAGAGTTCCTTGGCCTTGATGGCGTTGTTGAGGTACCCGACGAGGGGGGTGTTCACCGACTCGTAGAGGTTCTCGATGCCGAGCCAGTCCTCGACCTTCGCGACACCGGACTCGTGGATCGCGACGGTCCGCTTCTTCTCGTCGACCTCGTAGTCGCCGGTCTCCTCGATGCCCTTGAGCGGGTTGCCCGCCTCGCCCTTGGACAGGCGCGTGACCAGCTTGGCGAAGTCGCCGTACCACTTGGTGGCCTGGTCGGCCGGGCCGGAGATGATCAGCGGCGTACGGGCCTCGTCGACCAGGATCGAGTCGACCTCGTCGACGATCGCGAAGTTGTGGCCGCGCTGGACGAGCTCGTCCTGCGCCCAGGCCATGTTGTCGCGGAGGTAGTCGAACCCGAACTCGTTGTTCGTTCCGTACGTGATGTCGCAGCCGTACTGCTCGCGGCGCTGGGCCGGAGTCATGTTGGCGATGATGCAGCCGACGCTCAGGCCGAGGAACTTGTGGACCCGGCCCATCATCTCCGAGTCACGCTCGGCCAGATAGTCGTTGACCGTGATCAGGTGCACACCCTTGCCCGAGAGCGCGTTGAGATACGCGGGCAGGGTGCCGACGAGGGTCTTGCCCTCGCCGGTCTTCATCTCGGCCACATAACCGAGGTGCAGGGCTGCGCCGCCCATCATCTGGACGTCGTAGTGGCGCTGTCCGAGAACCCGCTTTGCGGCCTCACGGACGGTCGCGAATGCCTCGGGAAGCAGGTCGTCCAGGCTCTCGCCGTCCGCGTACCGTTCCTTGTACTCGTCGGTGAGCGCCCGCAGCTCGGCGTCGGAGAGGTTGACGAAGTCCTCTTCGATGGAGCTGACCTGGTCCGCGATGCGGTGCAGTTTGCGCAGGATCTTGCCTTCGCCTGCACGCATGAGCTTGTTGAAGACGGACACTGAGGCTGGTCTCCTTGCCGGTCGGGCCTGGCACTGGGTCGTGTTATGGACTCTGGCGCGGGCACGGCAGGTGGGCCCCACCGCAACGGCCATCGTAAGCGAGGACCCCGCCGCGCCGGGAGGGCTGCCACTGCGTTGACCCCGCAGCACCCTTCCGAGTCAACGGCCGAAGGGCACCGAAGGTGCCGGGAAGCCCGAAAAGTACTCGCCCCGAAGCCGCTCGCTCAGCAGAATCCGTACATGGAGCCGATCACTCTCACCACCGACCGCCTGCTGCTGCGCCCCTTCGTCCCGGGTGACGCGGAGGATCTGCACACGGCTTGCCAGGACCCCGACATCCAGCGCTGGACGGTCGTCCCCTCGCCGTACGGCCGCGCAGACGCGGAGTTCTTCGCCCGGCAGCTCTCGCCCAGCGGCTGGCAGGACGACTCCATGTACAACTTCGCCGTGGTGGTGCGCGACGGCGGCGCCCTGGCCGGAGCGCTCGGCATCAACCGGCGCACCGTGCCCGGCACGTACGAGGTCGGATTCTGGACCGCCAGGGAGCACCGCGGACTCGGCTACACGACGGAGGCGGTCCTCTGCGCCGCCCGCTGGACCTTCGCCTCGCTCGGCGGGGACCGGCTGGAGTGGCGGGCCGAGACCGGCAACCACGCCTCGCGGGCCGTCGCTCTGCGTGCCGGATTCCGGATGGAGGGCGACCAGCGCTCCGGGGTGCTCAACAAGGGAGTGCGCCGCGACGCGTGGATCGGCGGCCTGCTCCCGTCCGACCTCGGCCTGCCCGGGACCGACGCCTACCTCCCGGCCGATGCCCCCGCCCGCCCGTGAGGGGTGGTCCCGGTCTGGATGTCAGTGCCGCCCTCTAGGGTGCGAGGCATGACGTCTGTGCAGCCTCCCGCAGCCGAACTCTCCGCCGACCAGGCCCGCAGGATCGCCCTGCGCGCCCAGGGCTTCCTCGGCGCCCCGGACCGCAGGGCCGGGGCGCCCGGGGTCCTGCGGCACCTCGGAGCCGTACAGCTCGACACGATCTCGGTGCTCGCCCGGTCGCACGAACTGATTCCTTACGCACGTCTGGGCGCGGTAGGGCGGCGCACGATCGAGGAGGCGTACTGGTCGGGTGGCCGCGCCTTCGAGTACTGGTCGCACGCGGCCTGCATCCTGCCGGTCGAGGAGTGGCCGCACTTCGCCTTCCGCCGCCGCGCCTACCGCGCGCGCCCGCAGTGGCACCACGACCTGCCGGACGGCGCCTACGACACCGTCATCAAGCAGCTGCGCGCCGAGGGCCCCCTGACGGCGACGGAACTGGGCGGCGCGAAGAACGGCGGGGAGTGGTGGGACTGGTCCGCCTCGAAGGTGGCCGTCGAGCGGGCCCTGATGTACGGCGAGGTGGTGTGCACCGAGCGGCGCGGCTGGAAGCGGGTCTACGACCTCGCGGAGCGTGCTCTGCCCGATGCCGTGCTCCACGACGATCTGGACGACGCCGAGTGCCTGCGCCGGCTGGTGGCACTCGCGGGGCAGTCACTGGGCGTCGGCACCCGCGCGGACATCGCCGACTACCACCGGCTCAAGGGCGAGCAGTTCGACGCCGTGGTGGCGGACTCCGGCCTGGTCCCGGTCACGGTGCAGGGCTGGGCGAAGCCGGCCTGGGCGGATCCGGCCGCTCTGGCCTCCGAGCCGCGCGGACGCCACCGCACGACGCTGCTGTCGCCGTTCGACTCGCTGGTCTGGGAGCGCGCGCGGACCGAGCGGATCTTCGGTTTCACCCACCGCCTGGAGGCCTACGTCCCCAAGCCCAAGCGGATCCACGGCTACTTCGCGATGCCACTGCTGGCGGGCGGCAGGCTGCAGGGCCGGGTCGACCCGGCCCGCGAGGGCACGACGCTGGTCGCCCGGCAGGTGTCCCTGGCGGACGCGAAGGCCGTGACGCCGATGGCGCAGGCGCTGGTGGAAGCCGCTTCCTGGGTCGGTTGCACGGAGGTCCGGGTGGAACGGGTGGTCGCGCCGGAGCTGCGCGGGCCGCTCACCCGGGAAATCGCCCGCGTCCTGGCGTGACCGCACATTCCCGGGGCTTTGCCCCCGGGCCCGGTCACCTGATCTCGAGGATCTTCTCCCGCATGGCGTAGACCACGGCTTCCATCCGCGAGTGCAGCTGGAGCTTCTCCAGAATGTTGCGGACGTGGTTCTTCACGGTGTTCTCGGAAATGAAGAGTTCCTTCGCGATATCCCGATTGTTCATGCCCGTAGCGACCAGCTTGAGCACTTCGAGCTCACGTTCCGTGAGCCGCGGTGCCGGAACCAGCCTGCGCTCGTCGGTCCGCTGGATCATCGACTTGAACTCGGTGAGCAGTTTGGACGCCATGGAGGGGCTGATCTGGGACTGCCCGTCGGCGACCGCGCGAATCGCGGTGGCGACCTCGTCCGTGGAGATCTCCTTGAGGAGATACCCGGTGGCACCCGCCTTGATGGCGTCGTAGAGATCCGCTTCCTCGTCGCTGATCGTCAACATGATGATCTTCGCGCTGGGCGCCACTTCCTTGATGGAGGTGCAGGCCTCGATACCGCCTCGCTTGGGCATGCGCACGTCCATCAGGACGATGTCGGGCAGCAGGTCGGCCGCCTTGTCGACCGCCTCCGCCCCGTCGCCCGCCTCACCTACGACCTGGATGTCCTCCTCCTGCGCGAGGACGATCTCCAGGCCTCGTCGGAACAGAGCGTGGTCATCGACCACGAGGACTCGGATCGGCTCCTTGCGGGAACCGCTGTCGTCGTCCGCGCCGGTATGGGCACCGGCAGCGTCGTCGGCATCATTCGCATCGCGCACGGGCCCGAAGGTGTCCGCCATCGTTCCTCCCCCTGAAGGCCACGGCCTGAAGTTCACAAACGTCCGCCAACGGCAGTTCACAGAGCACCGATTGGCTTGGGACGGCCATGATTTCATGCCTGGGCGTCAGAGCGGTGATCCTGTGGTCGCACGCGGGTGCCCCTGGGGGCGCACAGGCGCTCCAGGGGCACCACAAAATGGTGGCGTCAGCCGCCGAGCGCACCGCCCGCGCCGCCCGCCTCGTCAGCGGCCAGAGGGTCGGTCCTCAGATGGATGACACCGTAGTCGTAGGCATGCCGCCGGTAGACGACACTGGGTTCCTTCGTTTCGGAGTCGACGAACAGATAGAAGTCGTGACCGACCAGCTCCATCTCGTAGAGCGCTTGGTCGAGAGACATGGGTGCCGCGACGTGTGTCTTCTCGCGCATCACCAGCGGTCCTTCGCCCTGTACCTCGAGCGAGCCGATCCTGGTGGTGGGTACGGGCTGTGCCGCTTCGTCGGCGACCAGCTCGCCGTCGCCGTTGAACGACGCCGCGTCCGGCACCATTTCACCGACCTCCGCAGCGGGGATACGGCCCGTGCCGCGGCGGCTGTAGCGCTTGTCGTGCTGCTTGCGCAGCCGCGCCTCCAGCTTGCCTGTGGCCAGGTCCAGCGCTGCGTACGGGTCGCCTGCGGCCGCTTCTGCCCTGATGACCGGTCCACGCGAGCGGAGCGTGATCTCCACTCGGTCGGAGCGGTCTGCCTGACGAGGATTCGGCTCCTTGGACACCTCCACGTCGAGGCTGATCACCTTGCCGTCGAACTTCTGGATCTTGTCCAGCTTCAGCTTCTCGGCCACGTGCTTGCGGAACCGCTCGGGCACCTCGGTCTTGCGGCCCTTGACGACGATGTCCACGCAGAACTCCGTTCCCGGATCGCTCCGCTCAGCGGCGGAGCATCTCCCTTTTGCACCAGGCTCCGGTGATGGCCGGAGCCGCGGACTCGGTGACTTCCACCTCCTCCTCCCCCGTCGGCAAGGTCTCCACCCCACCGAATTCCCGGTTTCCGAACTCCGGTGGGTCACCTGCCCGAAACCTGGTGATGCATTCGCCGAGGCCTGGCATTCACCATTCCTCACAACCGAACATAGCCTGCCCGGGCGGATGTCGGCACCCGCTACTCGCGCGTACCTCCGTTCAGGTCCTTTTACCCACTCACTACCTGCAACGATGCAAGTTCAGTTCCAGTTCCGGTTTATTTCGAAGGCGGACGGAGAAGCTGCGACGACGGCCGCGTGACGCACCCCTGGACCAGCGCTCCCCCACCCGTCGGCACCGTCGATCGCACGCGCCGCCTCGGCCAGTGAGGCACCCGTCGTCAACAGGTCGTCCACCAGCACCACCCGACCGGCGGCAAGCAGACGTTCACCCCCGGCCACGACCCCCAGCGCACCCGCCAGATTCGCCCGGCGCTCCCGGGCCCCGAGCCCTGACTGGTCGGCCACCGGACGCCTCTGCCGCAGCACCCCGGCCACCCGGGCGGACGTGCCCGAACGCCGCAGTTCCGCCGCGGCCGCCAGCGCGATCCGACGGGCAGGATCATGCCCGCGCGCCGCGACGGCCCGCCGCGCGGAAGGTACGGGCACGAGCAACAGCGGTCCCGCGCTTGGCGACGATCCCGCCCCGGCCCTCACGGCACCCGCCAGCGCCCTGCCGGCTGCTCCTGCGAGGCCGAGTACACCCCGCTCCTTGTGGGCCAGCAGCACCGCCCGTACCGCGTTCTCGTATCCGGCGGCCGCGTGCACCACGGGCAGGCCTGCCGGCTCCGGATCGGGCCTCACCCGGCGCGGCACCCCGCCGTACAACTGCGCGCCACACTCCTCGCACAGCTCGGTCCGCGGCCTGCCGCAGCCTCCACAGTCCACCGGCAGGACCAGTCCGGCGATCTCCCGCCACCACCCGCGCATGACTCCACTGTGCAGGCGTCGAGGCAGCCCGGCCACCCCTGTGGACAACCGCCCCGGCCAACCCCCGGGACAACGCCCGGCCGTCATCCCGTCTGCGGGCGTCAGCCCGGATAGACGAGTGCCGAACCTGCCTTCAGGACGGTCTGCCAGTTGTCTCCGGGCAGCAGTTTCACTATCCCGTCGCCGACCGTGTCCGCCATCAGCGGCAGCTGTTCGTCGTCCGCCGCCGCGATGGCCCGCACCTGGTTGACTCCGGGCAGTACGCCCGAGGAAGGTGTCGAGCCGTCCGCCTGCACGTAGCGGACCTGCTGCACCCCTCCCTGCTCCTTGCCGACCACCACGAGGCGGCTGCCGCCCGACCACGACATCGCGGTCACATCAGCCAGCTGCGGTGCGGCCTGCCGCAGATCCACCACGGAGACCTGCTCCTGGCTCTGCGTGCCCTGCCTCTCGATCCGGCCGATCTTCAGCGCCGTCGTCCCGTCGTCCCTCGTCAGCAGCAGTGCGATGCGCACCCCGTCCGAGGACAGGCGCAGTGCCGTGATCCGGCCGCCGCCCAGGCTCGGTACGGAGACCTCCTGGGGCTTGCCCGTGCCGCCGGCCAGCCGCAGCAGCCGTGGGTCGCGGGGGTCGCGGTCGGCGACCCAGAGGTCGCCCCGGCTGTCCCAGCTGGGCGCCGTCAGCCGGTCCTTGGAGTTGCCGGCCTTGCTCGTCACCGCCGGGACGGGAAGCTCGCCGTCCGCGGCGATGGAGGAGACGTAGAGCGCGTCCCCGTGCTGCGAGAGAGCTGCCGCCGTCTGCTCGTCCCGGGCCACGCCGACCGCGCTCACCCGCAGCGAGCCGCTGCCGAACGGGCCGGCCACCGGCTCCGGCTCACCGCTGCCCCGGGTGCTCCCCGGAATGCGCTCCACGTGTCCCTTGCCATTGACGAAGTACTGGCTGTCGGGCCCGCCCGACGAACCGTCGGGGGCGTACTCCTCGGCCTGGTCCGCCCCCAGGACACAGAGCGCCGAACCGTCGGAACGCTGGAGCTCCACCTGCTCGACGCGTGCGGAGGTCAGGTCCCGGAGGGTGAAGAGCACCTGCGAGGCCATCATCCGGCAGGAGCGCTGCCCGACCCCGTCGGCCTTCTTGTCGAGCGGGACCTTCAGCACGTTGCGGTCGTCCGGAGTCAGGGACGTGACGCCCTTCCGCAGCCCGGTACCAGCGGGAAAGCGGGAGGCGACCACGGGCCGCAGCCAGTCGGTGGGCCCCCTCAGGAGGCTGCGGACGGCCTGCGTCACCGTGTCCATGCCGGTGGCCGGATCGGTCCGGTTACGGATGTAGACGGGGTCGGCGACCAGGGTGGACTGCGCCTCGGTCCGCCCGGTGGCGAAGTAGAACTTGTTGACGGAACGGTAGAGCCGCTTGAAGTCGGACTGCCCGAGGACCAGACCGTCCGGCACGCTGCCGATGCGCCATTCGCTGCCGTCCGGACCCTTCTCCCGCACCAGGTGAAGCGTGCGGGAGTAGTCGGTGGGCGCGAGCGGCTGATAGGCGTTCTGGTCGTCGACCGTTGCCACCTCCTCACCTGTCAGGGTGTAGGTGACCTCGTTGGTACTGCGGTCGCTCTCGTGGACCGGCCGGTCGCTCCGGTTCGGCGCCTTGGCCAGCACCGTGGTGAACGCGCCCGGCTTCCAGCTGCTCGACGCCTTCTTCGTGAGGTACTGGCGCGTGGTCCTGAAATCGGAGTCGTCACTGGTCATCGACTCCAGGAAACCGTCGACCACCTCGTTCGGAGTGGCTCCGTCACGCGGAGCCACCGCGTACACCTGCACCTGGGAGTCGCCGGGCTGCGAGGCGTCCACGGCCTTGACGTCCCCCGTGACGGGCATCGAGCCGCATGCGGACAGCAGCAGGGCGCCGCACCCGAGCAGCACGGTCACCCCCACCGCACGTCCACGGCCGCCCTGACGACGGTCAGTGACCACGAGTCGTGTCCTCCCGCCCCGGATCCTGCCCCGGAGAGTCGTTGTGACGGCCCGGCCGCGCATCGGCGGGACGCGGCACCACACGCGCGCCGTTGCCCGGCAGGGCTGCCGGATGCACCGAAGCCGGTGCGGTCCGGGCAGGCATGGGTGCGCGGGCCGGTACGGGCAGTGCCGCCCGGTCCGTACCCGCCGGCTGCGAGGGAACCGCCACCAGCCGGTGGTCACTGCCCTGGGTGGGAGCAGCCGCGGCCCGTTCCCGGTTCTCACGGTTGCGCCGCGAGTCCTCGGGCTCCAGCGGTATCGGCGAACCGCGCAGCGGCTCGTCCGCCGTACGCGGCAGCGTCAGCCGGAACTGCGAACCCCCACCGGGCTCGCCCCAGGCCTGCAGCCAGCCGCCGTGCAGCCGCGCGTCCTCGACGGCGATGGACAGTCCGAGTCCGGTGCCGCCCGTCGTACGGGCGCGGGCGGGATCGGCCCGCCAGAAACGGTTGAACACCCGGGTCGCCTCGCCGGGCTTCAGCCCCACACCGTAGTCCCGGACGGCCACGGCGACCGCTCCGCCCGCCACTCCCATCCGCACCACGACATCGCGTCCCTCGCCGTGCTCGACGGCGTTGACTACCAGGTTGCGCAGGACCCTCTCGACCCGTCGCGCGTCGGCCTCGGCGATCACCGGCTGCTCGTCGCCGACGACCCGGATCAGGGTGCCCTTGCGCTCGGCCAGCGGCTCGGCGCCACCGATCACCCGTCGCACGACCTGCCGGAGGTCTATCGGCTCCGCCTCCAGAGCCGCGGCTCCCGCGTCGAACCGGCTGATCTCCAGCAGATCGGACAGCAGTGACTCGAACCGGTCGAGCTGGTCCCCGAGGAGCTCCGCGGAACGCGCCGTGACCGGGTCGAAGTCGACGCGGGCCTCGTGAATCACATCGGCTGCCATCCGCACAGTCGTCAGCGGCGTCCGCAGCTCGTGCGAGACGTCCGAGACGAAGCGCCGCTGCATCCGGGAGAGCTCCTCCAACTGCTGGATCTTCAGCTGAAGGTTCTGCGCCATCTTGTTGAAGGCCTCGCCTAGCCGGGCGATGTCGTCCTCGCCGGTGACCTTCATCCGCTCCTGGAGCCGGCCCGCCGAGAGCCGTTCGGCGATCCCCGCCGCCATGCGTACGGGGGTGACGACCTGGCGCACCACGAACCACGCGATGGCCCCGAGGAGCACGACCACGAACAGACCCGCGGTCGCCAGCGTGCCCCTGACCAGCGTCAGGGACTTCTCCTCCTGAGTCAGCGGGAAGACGTAGTAGAGCTGGTACGGATTGCGGTCGATGTCGTAGAGCCGCTTGCCCACGACCAGACCGGGCTGCGATTCCTGCCCGTTCGCGTACTTGATCTGCGAGTACGTCTGAAACGCTCCCGGGCCCTTGTTCACCGACTCGCGCAGCTTCTGCGGAATGCTTGCGGCTTCGACGCTGCCCGAGCCGCGGGGCGCACGGGACCCCTCGTCGGCGCTGAGCGCCACCACGTTGAACGCGTTCTTCCCACCACTGGCGAGCTGATCGACGAGCTCGGTCCGCCAGGAGTTGTTGGCCGTCGTGCCGTCTGCGGCGTCACTGCCCTGCCCACCGGGGGTGAGCGGAGCGTTCGCCTTCTCCTGGGCGGCCGCGAACCCGCCGGCTGCCTGTGTCTGGGCAGCCTTGCCCTTCGCGTCCAGCAGGCCGTTGCGCACCTGCCCGATCACGACGAGGCCGAGCAGCAGCACCACACCGAGTGACATCAGCAGTGTGCCGGCGACGACCCGCAGCTGGAGGTTGCGCCGCCACAGCCGCACTGCGGGCAGAAGCGGGCCCCGCACCCATCGCATCAGCAGGCGTGGAACCGGCCCGCCGGGCGCCCGGTCATGGAACAACCGGCCGCCCCGCAGGAAACGTCCGACCGGAGATGACGTGTGCCCTGAACCGGTAGCCCGCTCCGCACGGACTCCCGGCTCCCCGGGCTTCGGAGCAGTGCTACCCAGGGACATGTCAGCTCGGTCCGGCCTTGTAACCGACACCTCGGACGGTCACGACGATCTCCGGCCGCTCCGGGTCCTTCTCGACCTTGGAGCGGAGTCGCTGCACGTGCACATTCACCAGACGGGTGTCAGCGGCGTGACGGTATCCCCAGACCTGCTCGAGGAGTACCTCACGGGTGAAGACCTGCCACGGCTTGCGGGCGAGCGCGACCAGCAGGTCGAACTCCAGCGGGGTCAGGGCGATGGACTGCCCGTCCCGCTTCACCGAGTGCCCGGCCACATCTATGACCAGGTCCCCGATGGTCAGCTGCTCCGGTGCCGGTTCCTCGGACCTGCGCAAACGTGCCCTGATCCGGGCAACCAACTCCTTAGGTTTGAACGGCTTGACGATGTAGTCGTCGGCCCCGGACTCCAGGCCCACCACTACGTCAACCGTGTCGCTCTTGGCAGTGAGCATGACGATCGGCACACCGGACTCGGCCCTGATCAACCTGCAGACCTCGATGCCGTCCCTACCGGGCAGCATGAGATCCAGCAGAACCAGGTCCGGCTTTGCCTCACGAAATGCAGCAAGTGCCTTGTCGCCGTCCGCTACGAACGACGGCTCGAACCCCTCACCACGCAGCACAATCCCGAGCATCTCGGCCAGTGCGGTGTCGTCGTCGACGACAAGGACGCGTCCCTTCATAATCGACATCATCCCATTAGCTAATCGTTACCTGCGATGACCTGGCACACAGCTCTGCCAGTCCGACCCCTGTGACCGGGGAGATTACGCCCTCCTCCGTGACGATCGCCGTGACCAGCTCCGGCGGTGTGATGTCGAACGCGGGGTTGTACGCCGGGGTTCCCACCGGGGCCACGAGCACTCCGGCACCCCTTCCGTCGACCCTCGACTGCGGCAATGTGAGCTCGGTCACTTCGCTCGCCGGCCGCTGCTCCACCGTGATGGCCGCACCGTCCGCGGTGTGCAGATCCACGGTCGTGGTCGGTGCCACCACGATGAACGGTACGTGGTGGTACTTCGCGAGCACCGCGAGCGGATAGCTCCCCACCTTGTTGGCCACCGATCCGTCCGCGGAGATGCGGTCCGCCCCGATGAGCACGGCGTCCACCTCTCCCGCGGCGAACAGCGATCCCGCGGCATTGTCCGTGAGCAAGCTGTACGGCATGCCGTTGCGCGCCGCCTCGTACGCGGTCAGCCGGGCGCCCTGCAGCAGCGGGCGGGTCTCGTCCACCCACAGTCGCCTGAGCCTGCCCGCCCGGTGCGCCGCGAGCGCGACCGCGAATGCCGTTCCCTCGCCCCCGGAGACCAGGGCCCCGGTGTTGCAGTGGGTCAGCAACCGGTGCCCGCCGCCGGGAAGCAGCTCACTCAGGAGAGCAAGCCCGAACCGGGCCATGTGCCCGCTGGCCACTGCGTCCTCCCGGTGCAGTGCCCGGGCCTCGTCCAGCGCCACCGCCGCCGCCTGCTCCGCACCGGCCCCCTTGTCGACGGCCGCCCAGTAGGCCGCGGCGGCACGGCGAACGCCGTACCCGAGGTTCACCGCGGTGGGCCGCGCCTGCTCCAGCAGGCCCGCGGCCTCCGCCACGTCGTATCCCCGCGCGGCCGCGAGAGCCACCCCGTAGGCCCCTGCGATGCCCAGCAGCGGCGCCCCGCGCACGGCCAGCGTCCGGATCGCCTCCACCAGCGCGGGAACGTCGGTACACGCCAGTTCGGCTTCTTCTGCCGGCAGCCTCGTCTGGTCGAGAAGCACCAGCACAGGACCTTCCGGAGGCTCGTCCCAGCGAAGTACGGAAAGCGCGGCAGGCTCAAAGCCCACCGGCGATTGCGCGTCCTGATCAGCCATCCGTCCAGTCTGCCCCGTGAGCCGCCCGAGCATGAAGGAACGAAGGAGATACAGCGCCAGGCCCGGACGGGGCGAACGCGTGGCACGATGGCTGCCAACCTGACGCCCCGATGCGCGGACAGGACCGTGAAGGAGCGAGAATGAACGACACTCCGGGCTGGGCCTCGCCCGGATCTGCCCCCTCCGACGGCCAGGAGGCAGGCGCCCCCCGCCCCTCCGACGGCCAGGAGCCAGGCGTCCCCCGCCCCTCCGAGCCTGTCGACGGCAGCGGGTCTGCGGGAAACTGGTCTTCCACGCAGCCGCCCGCAGGGCAGTGGTCCCCACCGAGCACTTCCGGCACCGGCCCCGGCACTCCGCCTCCCTACCCGGGTTGGGGCGTTCCCCCGCAGGGCCCCGGGTGGGGACGACCGCCGGCTGCGGCCAAGCCCGGTGTCATCCCCCTCCGGCCTCTGGGCGTCGGCGAGATCCTGGACGGTGCCGTATCCACCATGCGTGCGCACTGGCGCACGGTCCTCGGCATCTCTCTCGCCGTCTCCGTGATCGCCCAGGTGGCCGACCTGCTCGTGCAGCGGTATCTGCTGCCTGAACCCACGTCGATCGACCGGAACGCCACGGGCTCGGAGGCCTTGCGCCAGGCCACCGATTCGCTCCGCACCAGCCTGCTGAACACCGCCCCGCCGCTGCTCATCTCGATGCTCGCCACGATCTTCACCACCGCGGTACTGACCGTGGTGATCAGTCGCTCGGTGCTGGGCCGCCCCGTCACGCTCTCCGACGCCTGGGCCGAGGCACGGCCCCGGTTGTTCCCGCTCCTGGGCCTGACGTTCCTGCTGACCCTCATGGCCGCGGCCATCATGGCGGTGGGAATCCTCCCGGGCTTCCTGATCGGCGACACAGCCGGGGCCGGCCTCTCCTTCATCGGACTGCTCGCCGCCGGTGGTGTGATCCTCTGGCTCCTGGTCCGTTTCTGGCTCGCCTCCCCGGCGCTGATGCTGGAACGGCAGTCGATCACCGCATCCATGCGGCGTTCCGCCAAACTGGTCCGCGGCGCCTGGTGGCGGACGTTCGGCGTCCTCGCGCTCACCTCGCTGCTGACGCTCATCGTGACGTTGGTGATCGGCATCCCGTTCGGCCTCATCGCGATGGCCGTGGACGACGGCGGCCTGAACTCCTTGTTCACCGAAGGAGCCACCGGTTTCGGCTGGCCGTTCCTGATCGTCTCCGCCATCGGTGACGTGGTCGTCGCGACGATCATCTATCCACTGTCCGCCGGCGTCACGGCCCTCCTCTACGTGGACCAGCGCATCCGACGCGAGGCACTCGACCTCGACCTCGCCCGGGCAGCCGGTCTGCCGGGTTACGACAACAGGAGCTGACACCGTGTCGGGGGCGGGTGGCACAACGGCAGCGGCGGCAGAGCTGCTGATCCGGTCGAGCGGCGACATACCCGTGGACATTCCACGGGTACCCGCCCGCGAGGCCGCACGGCACGAATTGTCCGAACCGATGTACCACGAGAACGATCCGAACCCGCTCCAGCGTGCTCTGGACCATCTGTGGAGCTGGATCGGCGACCTCCTCTCGTCCGCCTCCGACGCCGCCCCGGGCGGGCCTGCGGGACTGGTCGTACTCGTCCTGATCGTCATCGCTCTGATCGCCGCGCTCCTGTGGCGTCTGGGCGCCCCGCAGCGCGGCCCGCTCGTCACGGAAGCCCTCTTCGAGAGCGGCCCCCGCAGCGCGCCGGAACACCGCGCCACCGCCGAGGCCCACGCCGCCGCCGGCCGGTGGAGCCAAGCCGTCCAGGAGCGGATGCGCGCCATTGTCCGTTCCCTGGAGGAACGCACTCTTCTCGATGCCCGCCCCGGACGCACCGCCGACGAAGCCGCCGCCGAGGCGGGCCGCACACTTCCTGCCCACGCCGCACGGCTCCGGGCGGCGGCCCAGGCGTTCGACGACGTCACATACGGCGGGCGTTCCGCCGACCGGCAGGCGTACCTGACCGTGCTCGCTCTGGATCTGGACCTCGAGTCCGCCACACCGCAACTGTCCGGCACGCTTCCGGAGGCTGCCGAATGACCGCGGCCACCACCCGCCCCACGTCCACCTCTCCCACTCCGAGCCAGGTCTGGAACCGCACGCGCGGGCTCCTTCTCGCCCTCCTCGTGCTCGCTGCCGCGGGCATCGCCCTGGCGGCCGCCCGCTCCGGAGACCAGCACGGCCGGCTCGACCCCCGCTCCGCAGACCCGTACGGCAGCAGGGCTGTGGCCGAACTCCTCAAGGATCGTGGCGTTTCCGTCCGCATCGTCACCACGCTCCAGGCCGCCACGTCCGCGGCCGGCCCCGACGCCACACTGCTCGTTGCCGCTCCCAATCTTCTGACACCGTCTCAGCAGAGCACGCTCCACGCGATGACCACCGACGCGGGCGGCCGGACGGTGCTCATCGCCCCGGGCCCGACATCGGTCGGCATATTGGTCCCCGGTGTCCACGTCGAGTCCTCCGCACCGGTCTCCACACGGGCCCCGCAGTGTTCGCTGGCTGCCGCACGCCAGGCCGGTAACGCGGACACCGGGGGCTTCCGCTACAGGTCGGACGGTCTCGAAGCCCTCGCCTGCTACCCGGCCGGCGGCCTTCCTACCTTGCTCATGGTGGAGCGACCCGCATCGGGTGACACCGCCCTGCTCGGATCCCCCGACCTCCTCCACAACGACCGTCTGGACAAGGCGGGCAACGCCTCTCTGGCCCTTCAACTCCTCGGCTCGCGACCACATCTGATCTGGTACCTCCCCTCTCTCAGCGATCCCTCCGCCGCGGACAGCGGCGGGGACAAGGCCACCGGCACGGACCGCGACAGCGCCGAAGACGAAAGCAGCTTCATCGATCTCATCCCCTCGGGCTGGCTCTGGGGGACCCTTCAACTCGCCCTCGCCGCCGTACTTGCCGCCATCTGGCGGGCACGGCGCCTGGGTCCAGTGATCGCCGAACGGCTGCCCGTGGCCATCCGCGCCTCCGAATCCACCGAGGGCCGCGCCCGCCTCCAGCGCAAGGCCAACGCCCGCGACCGGGCCGCCGACGCGCTGCGCACCGCCACTCGTACCCGCATCGCTCCCCTTGTCGGCGTCTCCCCGAGTGACGCGCACTCCCCCGCGGCCCTCCTCCCCGCCGTGTCCGCGCGCCGCAACCCTGGCGACACCGGCCTCCACCAACTGCTCTTCGGTTCGGCCCCCTCCGACGACAAAGCTCTCGTCCTTCTGGCAGACCAACTCGACACCCTCGAAAGAGAGGTCCGTACCTCATGAGCGCCCCGCCCCCCATGCCCACCGGGACAACCGGGACAGCCGAGACAACAGAGACCGTCAGCAGCGACGCCGCGGCCCGTGCCTCCCTGGAAGCGCTGCGCTCCGAGATCGCCAAGGCCGTGGTCGGCCAGGACGCGGCGGTCACCGGTCTCGTCGTCGCGCTGCTCTGCCGCGGCCATGTCCTGCTCGAAGGCGTCCCCGGTGTGGCCAAGACCCTCCTGGTCAGGGCGCTCGCAGCATCACTCGAACTCGACACCAAGCGTGTCCAGTTCACCCCGGATCTGATGCCCAGTGATGTCACCGGCTCACTGGTCTACGACGCCCGCACCGCCGAGTTCTCCTTCCAGCCGGGGCCGGTGTTCACCAACCTCCTGCTCGCCGACGAGATCAACCGGACTCCTCCCAAAACGCAGTCCTCCCTTCTGGAGGCCATGGAGGAACGCCAGGTCACCGTCGACGGAGTCCCGCGCCCCCTGCCGGACCCCTTCCTCGTTGCAGCCACCCAGAACCCGGTGGAGTACGAGGGCACATATCCTCTCCCTGAAGCCCAGTTGGACCGGTTCCTGCTCAAACTCACCGTCCCGCTGCCGACCCGTGACGACGAGATCAACGTCCTGACCCGGCACGCCAACGGCTTCAACCCTCGCGACCTGCAGGCGGCGGGCATACGCCCGGTCGCCGGGCCCGCTGACCTTGAAGCAGCACGCACCGCTGTCGCCCAAACCACCGTCTCGCCTGAGATCGCCGGTTACGTTGTCGATATCTGTCGTGCCACGCGCGAATCCCCCTCGCTCGCCCTCGGTGTCTCACCCCGAGGTGCCACAGCTCTCCTGTCCACTGCCCGGGCCTGGGCCTGGCTGACCGGCCGCGACTACGTCACCCCCGATGACGTCAAGGCCCTCGCGCTCCCCACGCTCCGGCACCGCATCCAGCTGCGGCCCGAGGCGGAGATGGAGGGAGTCACCCCGGACTCCGTCATTACCGCGGTCCTCGCCCACGTCCCCGTACCCCGTTGAGGCGGTGAATGGTGGCCCTTACCGGACGCACTGCTCTGCTCGCCGCTCTGGGGTCACTCCCTGTAGGCATTCTGGCCCCGAGTTGGACGGGCATGCTCGCGGTCAACGCCCCGCTCTCTCTAGCTATTCTGTGCGACTACGCCCTGGCAGCGCCAGTGCGCCCGCTGCAGTTCACTCGATCCGGCGATACAAGCGTTCGACTCGGTGACGGCGCCGAGGTGCAACTCACCGTAGTCAATCCTTCCCGCCGCCGCCTGCGCGCACACCTCCGTGACGCCTGGCCTCCCAGCAGTTGGCTACCGGGTACGGACCAGGCCGCGTCTCGCCACAAACTGGATGTCCCGCCGGGTGAGCGTCGCCGTGTCACCACACTTCTGCGCCCCACCCGCCGCGGCGACCGCCAGGCCGAGCAGATCACCGTCCGGTCCTATGGCCCGCTGGGACTCGCAGCACGCCAGGGCAGTCATCATGCCCCTTGGAAAGTACGTGTCCTTCCCCCCTTCACGAGTCGCAAACACCTGCCGTCCCGCCTCGCCAGGCTGCGGGAACTCGACGGCCGCACAAGCGTCCTCACCCGGGGCGAGGGCACGGAATTCGACAGCCTGCGCCCCTACGTTCCCGGTGATGACACCCGCTCGATCGACTGGAGGGCCACCGCGCGGCAGTCCGCGGTGGCCGTACGGACCTGGCGCCCCGAGCGCGACCGTCACCTCCTCATCGTCCTCGATACCGGCCGAACGTCAGCGGGCCGGGTCGGCGATGTCCCCCGTCTCGACGCGTCGATGGACGCGGCACTGCTCCTCACCGCCCTTGCCACCCGCGCCGGCGACCGTGTGGACCTCCTCGCCTACGACCGTCGTGTACGCGCCCAGGTCCGGGGCCGGGCAGCGGGAGAAATCCTGTCGGTGATGGTCGACGCCATGGCGCCGCTGGAACCGGAACTCGTGGAAACCGACGCACGCGGTCTGAGCGCCGCAGCGCTGGCCAACGCTCCCCGGCGCTCTTTGATCGTGCTCCTGACCAGCCTTGACGCAGCGCCTGTAGAAGAGGGCCTGCTGCGCGTACTCCCGCGTCTCACCCAGCGGCATACCGTGCTGCTGGCGGCCGTTAGGGACCCGCACGTCGAGGACATGGCGGGCGCGAGAGGAACAGTGGACGCGATCTATGAAGCCGCTGCCGGAGCCCAGGCTCAGTCTCGTCGGCGTAGGACTGCGGATCAGCTCCAGCGTCACGGCGTGGTCGTCGTGGACGCCACCCCTGACAAACTCGCGCCGGCCCTCGCCGACGCCTATTTGGCTCTCAAGGCAGCGGGGCGACTGTAAGGGCTGTCCCGTAGTCGTCACCGGCAGGCAGACCCACGAAAGAATCAGCGGGCACGACCAAGATGCATCGGGTCGTGTCCGCTGACATCTGTCCCGGTTCGCCGGCGACCTGGTCCGGAACGCAGAAAAGCCCCGTGCCACAAGGGCACGGGGCTTAACTATCAAAAGGAGTTCGGCGGCGTCCTACTCTCCCA
>NZ_JBEOVJ010000118.1:0-19592 GCF_040295435.1 Streptomyces sp. NPDC002809 | reverse complement strand
CCTGGGAGTTCGCCGGGAGCCCTGGGCCGGCATGCCGGCCAAGGCCTCCCGGCTACGTCCGAGGTGGCGGTTTGAGAGCTGCGTAGATGCCCGCGCCGCCCGCCAGCAGAATGACGCAGCCCGTGAAGATCAGCCCGGCCTCGCGCAGGCCGAGCCATGTGGCCAAGGCGCCGACCCCGACCACCGGAACCGAGATCCCGGTGTACGCCACGACGAAGAAGGCCGAAATGGTGCCGCCCCGGTGCGCGGCCGGAGCGGCGTCGCTGACCAGAGTCAGTGCCGCGCGGAAGGACAGGCCCTGGCCCGTGCCCCCGCACAGGGCGCCGAGGACGAGCAGCGGCAGGGATTCCGCGATCAGCGACGATGCCACCAGCAGCAGACCGGCGACGAGCGCACCGCACCCGAGAGGCAGCGCAAGGCGCGAGCCGATCCGCCGGGTAAGCAGCTGCCCGGCAGTCGAGGCCAGAAAGACGGAGAACACGATGGCGCCGGTAACGGCCAGGTTGTCCACGCCGAGCGTCTGCGTAGCGAAGCTCGGCGCGACCGCGGTGAACAGCCCGAGCAGCGCGAAGCCCGCGAAGGCAGCCAGTGAGGCGCGTGCGAACACACCTTTCACCTCGTCCGGCACGGCTACGCCCTGAGGTGCCGGACGTGGCCAACGCTGAGGCCGGGCCACGGTCTCCGGAAGAAACCAGGTGATCCCGCACGCCGCGGTCACCAGGCCCAGGTGAACCCAGAAGGGCAGCATCAGCGGCCACGGTGAGTACTCGGCCAGGAAACCGGAGAGCAGCGGCCCGCAGCCCAGCCCTCCCATGTTCGCGGCCGTGGCGGCGAACCCGGCCCGAGCCTTCTGCCCGGGGCGGGCGAGCTCCAGGACCGCCGCCGTCGCCGCGCCGCTCAGCAGGCCGGCCGCGCCGCCGGACAGGAGGCGGCCGGCGAAGAGCAGCGGCAGCCCGCTCTCCAGCAGGTAGCATCCCGCGCTCGCTGCCGACAGCGCCATGGCACACAGGAGCACGGGTCTGCGGCCGACCTTGTCGGAGTAGTTGCCGACCAGCATCAGTACGGCGATCACTGCCAGGGCATAGGCGGCGAACACGATGGTCACCATCAGCTCGGAGAAGCCGATCTGCTGCTGATAGAGCCCGTACAGGGGGGTGGGCAGCGTAGTTCCGGCCATCCCGATGGCGAACACCACAGCCGCCGCCAGATAGCCGGGCCGCCGCCGGCAGCCTGTTCTCCCGCACCCTCACGAACGATCACCCACGTCACCCTACGATCGGCCACCCGCACCAACGGTGCTCGGCGCGAGGCACTGCCGGGGGAGTCGTGGCCGGTTGCGGTGTACGGGTGCCGGCACAGGCCCCCGCGTACGCGTCCCAGCGCTCATTCGGATGGGCTCGACCGGGGACGGCAGAGCGGACGACCTCGGCGGTCGGCCGTTCAGCGGTCGGCGCGCAGGGCGTGGAGCAGCATCGGGAGCGAGGCGTGCAACTCCCGCTGCCAGTACGCCCAGCCGTGGGTCCCTGGTCCGTAGAAGTGTGTGGTCACCTGCCGTGCGCCAGTGCGTTCGAGCTCGTCCGCAAGGGCATGGTTCTGCCTGTTGAAGTCCGCTTCGAGCGCACTCGTACCGCCGGGCGGGTCCAGGGGGCCGGTGGTGCCGTCACCGCAGGACAGATAGACGGGGATCGACCTGAGGCGCTTGGCCAGATGGAACGGGTCGTGGGCCGCCCAGACATCGCGCTGTGCCACCGGATCGCCCCAGACCCTCAGCGGGTCGTTGCCCTGACCGGCGAAGAACCCCATGACGCGGTTCACGGACTCGTCGTTGAGCAGCGGGTGCACGGAGCCCGAGTACGCCGCTGCCGCCTTGAACATTCCGGGGTGCCGGGCGGCGTACAGCAGAGCACCCTGGCCGCCCATCGAGAGTCCCGCCACGACGCGGTTGCTGCTCGCTCCCCAGCCGTGTTCGAGGAGGAGGCGCAACTCCTGGGTGTGGAAGGTCTCCCACGCCGGGTCACCACCCTGGCCGTAGTTCCACCAGTCGCTGTACCAGC
This sequence comes from Streptomyces sp. NPDC002809, assembly GCF_040295435.1. Classification (NCBI taxonomy): domain Bacteria; kingdom Bacillati; phylum Actinomycetota; class Actinomycetes; order Kitasatosporales; family Streptomycetaceae; genus Streptomyces; species Streptomyces sp. NPDC002809. The sequence continues at coordinate 17,538 of NZ_JBEOVJ010000118.1, read as the reverse complement.
CGTTCCAGCCCGCCTCCGGCATGACCACGAGGACGTCGCGCAGGCTCTCGGTCCGTGCGACGTCGGTCCGACCGGTCCACGACGTGTAGTCCCCGCAGCAGCCGTGCAGCAGCCACAGAGTGGGCCAGTGCCGGCTGCGGTCGCCCGGGACCCAGCCGTCGGGCGTGAGGAGACGCACGTTCACCGTCCGGCCGCCGAGGGCCGGTGAACGGACCGAGAGGTCGACCTGCCGATCGGCGACCCGGGTGGTCGCGACGACCTCGGCCCTCCGGGACGAGGCGGTCCCGCCCGCCGTCGCGGCGGGTGAGAGCGCCGAGGCGGAGGCCGGAGCCGCCGGGATCGACACCATGGTGAGCAGTAGTGCGGCAACAACGAGCAGGAGGCGGGCTCGTCGGATCGGGACGGCGGTCATGGTGACTCCTGGCAGTGAGTGGTCGCGGGCTGGGGCCTTGTCGGGTCCGACCGGGTCAGTTCCGGCCGGGCAGTATCAGCAGTGCGTCCCCGACAGGGCGTTCACCGGCCGCGTCTGACGGGTCGTTGATCACTTCTCCGTCGATCACCATGGTGGTCGACCCGCCGCCGTCGAGATTGACCGCGTCGCGCAGGCCCAGTGCCCGGGCCACGGCGGCGCTCTCGGGGATACTCAGTCCGAGCGCGTCCGTGCTGCGTCCGTCGGCCGTCACCAGTACGGTCCTGCCGGCGGCGTCCACCCCGGCCAGCGTGCGGGGATTGCGCTTGTGCACCCAGCCGTAGTAGAAGCTTGCATTGCCGGGCTGCACCATCCCGTCGGTCGCTGGTGTGACGTGCAGGCTTCCGTCGCGGACCAGTTCGGGGCCCCCGTTGAGAATGCCGGTCGCCGGTGACGGGGAGACCTGGTGGCCGTTGCCGTCCCGCAGCGTCGCCTCGATGCGCAGGGGCCGGCCGACGTGTGCCAGGGCGGTCAGCTCGGCGACGCGGCTGCCGGTCGCCTGCACGGAACTGCCGCCGGCCGGCAACGGTCCGCCGCGTGGTGAGCGCATCTCCAGTACCCGGCCCCGGGTGTCCAGTACGGCTTCGACGCCGTCGCCGGACGGGGTCCGACTGCCGAATCCGGGGGTGAAGGCAACGAGCTCGTCGTCGTCGGTGCAGGTCACGTCGTGCAGGGGGAGGGAGGTCGGAGTGTCGTCGTCCGTGCCACCGCAGTTCCTGATCAAGCCCGGAACACGGTCGATGCCGTCCAGCGGCTGCGACGCGTCGCGGCCGGCGATTCGCCCCTTCCACGTGAGCCGGGTGACGCTGCTGTGGCGCCCGTCGTCGCGTATCACCAGGCCGGGACGCCCGTTCACCGGCTCACTCAGCAGCCGGCCGTCGTAGACGCCGACACCGGCCGGGTCACCCGGCGCTCCGGCCTTCGGGTCGAGGACGAAGAACCCGGCGTTGACCGCCGCGGTCGCACCGGCCGAGGCGGCCAGCTCACTGGTCCTCTCGCGGTTCTCCAGGTCAGGACCGTACGACGCCTTCAGCCCGCCGCGGAACCGGCCGGGGGCGATGGTGAGGACGTCGATCCGCCACGGTCCGCGGTCCCCGGAGCTGCCGTCCCAGCCGGTGTACACGGCGGATCCGGCGTACCCGGCCTTTCTCAGCCTGGTGAGCTCGGCCGACGCGGCCGACTGCGAGTCGAATCGCCCGACCCGGACCCGCCACCCAAGTGATCCGCCGGCGTAGTCGGCGACGGCCGGAGTCGTGACGTGCTCCGCCCGGGCGTCGAAACCGTCCCCCTGTACTGCCGCGGTGAGCTCGTCGGCGCTCGCCCGGTCCTTCAGTGCTGTCGGCGGCGCATCGGGGTCCGGCGAGGTGGCACCGCCGGGTATGGAGACCTCGACCGTCCACGCAAGCGCCGGGGCGTCGGCTCCGCGCACGATGCGCGTGAGTGTGACACCGGGCTGCAGTGTCCGCGTGCTGCGGGTCTCGGTCAGCCCGGCGGCTCCCAGCGGCAGGGCTCGCGCCGGCCCCTGGCGCGGTTCGGATGAGGCCGGTGCCGGCAAGGCACCCGCCGAGGCCAACAGGGCAAGGACCATGGACGCGCCGAGGACCTTGATGTTCATGTACCCCCCTGGGAAAGATCCGCCCAGCAAAGGTGCGTGCGCAGACGCCCGTCAGTCAAGACGTGTTCACGTCAATTGAAGGTGAACGGGAGGAGTGGATGGAGGAGCGAACGGCGTTGGCATCGCTCCTGTGACTCCTTCGGCGACACCAGTGGGACCGGCACCGACCGCTGCCGCCGCGCTGTGACCCGAGTCCGCGGCGACTGCGCGGCGCCCTGGTTCTCGTGACGGAAGACCAGGGCTTCCTCGGCGTCATCGACGAACAGCTCCGCAGGACCGAGCAGCACATCGTGATTGCTGGTGAGGTCCCGCCGACGTCCGAACAGCAGGTACGCCTCACGCAACGCTGGCGGCAGCCGGATGCCCAGCCTCTGCTCGGCAGCGTCGAGACCGGCCTCCGTCCATCCGTCGTGCGTTGTCCAGGGCTTCGCCGGCCCAGTGGGCGGCGAAGCCCTGGACGAAGGGCCATGCGCCGCTGCGGCCTGCGACGCCTCGGGCGAGCGGCGCGGGAAGATCGAACGCTTGTGTCGTGCCGGGAAGGTATCTGTCCCACTCGTCAGCCCTCCCCGCACCCCGACATGCCGGCCAGGAGTCCCTGCAATCCGGCAACACGCGGGAGCCACTTGAACAACATCTTGTGGCCGACGTGGGTGGGGCTGAACAGGTTTCGTCCGTCCATCCCGGCGGCGGCGGCGAGCTGACCGCCCGCAACACGTGAATGCTTGTCAGGGAGTCGTGAAGTGTGTTGTCGTGGACGCGATCACATGCGCGGACGAGAGGGCATTGATGACCGGCGGTACCGGGCAGTTGCTGGCCATCAGCGACCTGCACATCAGTTATCCCGAGAACCGTGCCCTGGTGGAGCAGATGGCGCCCGGCTCCGATGACGACTGGCTGATCGTGGCCGGGGACGTCGCGGAGACCGTGGACGACATCCGATGGGCCCTCGGCACTCTGGCGAGCCGCTTCCGCAAGGTTGTCTGGGCTCCCGGCAACCACGAACTGTGGACGCACCCGAAGGACGCCGTCACCCTCCGCGGCGCCGCCCGCTACGACCATCTCGTCGAGCTGTGCCGCGAACTGGGTGTGGCCACCCCCGAGGACCCCTATCCGGTCTGGAACGGTCCCACCGGCCCGGTGGCGGTCGCCCCGCTGTTCCTGCTGTACGACTACAGTTTCCTGCCGGCCGGCTGCGCCACCAAGTCCGAGGGGCTCGCCTACGCACACAAGACCGGCGTCATCTGCAGCGACGAGTACCTGCTGCACCCCGACCCCTACCCGAGCCGTGAGGCCTGGTGCCGGGACCGGGTGGCCGAGACCGAGCGCCGGCTGACGGCGCTCGACGAGGACCTGCCGACGGTCCTCGTCAACCACTACCCGTTGCATCGCCACCCCACAGACGTCCTGCGGTACCCCGAGTTCGCCATGTGGTGCGGCACCCGGCTGACCGACGACTGGCACCAGAGATTCAGGGTGACGGCCATGGTCTACGGCCATCTCCACATCCCCCGGACCACCTGGCACGAAGGCGTCCGCTTCGAGGAGGTGTCGGTGGGATATCCCCGTGAGTGGCGCACCCGGCCGGGGGCGCCCGGCAGACTGCGCCGCATTCTGCCGACCGGAGGACACAACCAGTGATCGAGGAAGTACTTCCGGACTCGGTGGTGGCCGTGGAGAGCCGAGGAGACGACGCGGCCTGCCATGCCGTGCTCCACCCCGAGGAAGAGGCGGTGGTGGCAAGGGCGGTGGAGAAGCGCCGCCGCGAGTTCACCGCCGTACGCGCCTGCGCCCGCCAGGCCATGGCGAAGCTCGGCGTCCAGCCGCAGGCCGTCCTACCGGGTGAGCGTGGCGCCCCGACCTGGCCGGAGGGCCTGCGTGGCAGCATGACCCACTGCGACGGCTACCGCGCCGCGGCTCTCGTCCGCGCCACCGACCTGGCCTCCCTCGGCATCGACGCCGAACCTCACGGTCCGCTTCCGGACGGCGTCCTGCGTTCCGTAGCCCTCCCGGCCGAGTTGGAGCGGCTGGCCGTGCTCGACGCGAAGCATCCCGCCGTCCACTGGGACCGACTGCTGTTCAGCACGAAGGAGTGCGTCTACAAGGCGTGGTTCCCACTGACCGGCAAGTGGCTGGACTTCGAGGACGCGGACATCGAGTTCCACCAGGACCAGGAGAACCAGGACCAGGAGGACCAGAACCAGAACCAGGACCAGGACCAGGACCAGGACCTCGGATCGTTGCCGCAGGGCAGCTTTCGTGCCGAACTGCTCGTCCCCGGACCGCTGGTCGGAGGCCGGCGGATCGGGGTCTTCGAGGGTCGGTGGATCATCCGTCAGGGCCTGGTCATCACCGCGCTCACGGTCCCGCACCCCTGAGGACGCTTCCGTCGCGCTGGGGCGGGAGGAGGGCGTCGATGCCGGCCCGGGGTCTTCACCACCGCTGCCGGACTCGCGGCGGGGTGTCGGTGTCTCGATCGGGGCGGTGAACCAGCGGATGGGGGCCATGACGCCCTGGTCCTGTACGGCCGGTTGTCGACGGACCCGCGCCCGGACCGAGTGCACTTCCGGACGGACCGGCCCAGTGCAGTCCCGGCTGTCCTTGCCGGAGCCGAGGTGATGGATCTCGGCAACGGGCAGAGCTTTGTCCGCCGGTAGTCGGGGCCCGTGGCGAGGATCCGCTCGATGGTTGTTCACCTGGCTGGTTCGCGGACTCGGGGAATCGGGGAGACCAGGAAGATTCCAACTGGTTCCGGCGCTCAGGAACCGTGGCAGTGATGCCCCGGCGACGCAGGAGGCGCCTGATCGCCAGGATCGCGCAGGCCTTGTCGTCGAGCACGCGGTCCGGTGCCGTACGCGGCGACCCGTACCGGCGAGTGGAACGCGAATCCTCCCGTCGACGACCTGACCGAACCCGCCGCCGGCGTCGGTGTTTCCCGGCGCAGTACGACCGTCAACGGTAGCCCCCGGCTTTCGACGGCGAGCTGGACCTGACCTCGGTGATCGACTGGAGCTGACGGGGCTTCAGTTGCTGGTCCTCGGCGAAACCACCGGACAGGGGCTGCTGACCTCGGGGCGGGTGCAGGCCGTCAGGCCGCCCGCGTTTCCGGGCATCCAGTACGGGCTTCTCCGCGCACATCCTGGGCAAAGCTGCAGGGTCAGGCTGCTCCCGTACAGACCGAACGGCCCTGCGTGGTCCGGAAGTCAGCCGGCCCATCGCCTCGCGCCGGTCGCTGTCGGCGACCAAGACCGTGTGCCCCGGTCGCCGTGCCGGTCCGTGCCGTGCCGTCGCCGAACGCTGCGCGCCGCCGGGTGCCGTGAACGCACGGGGCGCCGTCGGCGCCGTGACGCCGGCAGCACTTGCCACTTGCCGGATCGGGCTGCCACGGACGGCCTCCTCGTCGTGTTGAGCCGGGGGTGCCGGTCGTCTTGTATCTGGACCTCGCGAATGCGGTTGATGCTTGCGAACGTTCCCGGAGCCTGTCAAGGCCTGCGACTCATCACTTTGTCGAGGAAATCCTGCTGGATGCAAGGGTCTTGCGGTTCGGCTCGACTGCTGTCGATGATGTGCTCTCCGGAACGTTGCTGAGATTGCGGGAACGTTTTCATAGGGGAGTGACATGAAGATCACCGGCCTGGAAGTGCTGCCTCTTCCTGACCAGGGCGACGGCATGACCATGCTCGTGGTCGACACCGACGAGGGCATCCAGGGCCTGTGCGAGGCCGGCATCGGGTCGGGCCGACGGACGGTCGCGGGCGGTGTCGCGCGGTCTCGGGCGCATCGAGGAGCCGATCACCAGCGAGGGGCCGCTACAGATCGAGCACCTGCGGTGGGTGATGTTCCGACGCGGGCTCCTTCCAGCGGACGGGAGACCAGGCGCGGCGATCGCCGCGGTGGGCGTGGCCCTGTGGGGCATCCTCGGCAAGCTGCTCGGCGTTCCGGATCGGCGGACATCGCCCGTTCGCCGAATCGAAAGTGCCATGCGCATGTCGCTGGCCGATGAGTCGCGCGCTCCCGGACAACGGGACATGCGCATCACCCTCCCGGCGGGCCGACAGCCCGCCTCTACGCATTGAGTACGATCTCCGACTCCAGAAAGTGAGGCGTGTTCCGTCGTGTCGATCAGACGAACCGCGAAGCCGGTCGAAAAGGGTCTTGCCGGCATAGCGCTCATGGGTGTGCTGGTAGGTGCGTCAGCGACGCCGGCCGGTAGCTTGGAACGCGAGACGCTGCAGGTGACGGCCGTTTCGTCACGGCCCGGCACGGTGTCGGGAGACGACGCCCTGATACGCGTCGAGGTGCCCGCCTCCATAGCGGCCGACACGGTCCGGGTCGCGGTGGACGGCCGGGACGTGACCTCGGGCTTCCGCCCGTCCGGCGATGGGCTGATGGGCATGGTGAGCGAGCTGTCCAAGGGCGACAACAGGCTCACTGCCAGTGCGCAGGGCGCGATCACGGGACAGCTGACCCTGAAGAACCACCCCATCACCGGGCCGGTGTTCGCGGGGCCGCAGGAGCAGCCGTTCATCTGTGACACCGCCGATTTCAAGACGGTGACCGGCGGCACCCTCGGCCAGCCGATCGACAAGGACTGCTCGGTCAAGACCCGCGTCGATTACATGTACCGCACCACGGCGGGCACGTTTGTCCCCCTGCCCGACGAGAACGTCCGCCCCGCCGACCTGGCGACCGCCACGACCAGCCTGGGCAAGAAGGTCCCGTACATCGTCCGGGTCGAGACCGGCACCATCAACCGCGGCATCTACGAGACGGCCGTGCTGCACGACCCGGAATCCGGCACACCCGACCCCCTTCAGCGTGGACCGGGCTGGAACGGGCGTCTCGTGTACGGCTTCGGCGGGGGCTGCAACGGCGGCTGGTACGTCCAGGGCCGCAACACCGTCGGCATCATGAACGACACGTATCTGAGCAAGGGCTACGGCGTCGCATCGTCCACGCTGAACGTCTTCGGCAACAACTGCAACGACCTGCTGGCCGCCGAGACCATGAGCATGGTGAAGGAACGGTTCGTGGAGACGTACGGCGACCCGGCCTTCACCATCGGGAACGGCTGCTCCGGCGGCTCGTACCAGACCCACCAGATCGCCGACAACTACCCGGGCCTGCTGGACGGCATCCTTTCCGGCTGCAGCTTCCCCGACGTCGGTTTCGGGACGATACAGACGCTCAGCGACGCCCAGCTCCTGAACCACTACTTCAAGAATGTCGCGCCGGACGTATTCACCAAGGAGCAGCAGAGGGCGGTTTCAGGGTTCGGCAAGTGGGAGAGCATCGGCAGTCTGGCCAGGGCAAGCGGCCGTGTCGACCCCACGGTGTACTGTCCGGCGCAGCTGCCCGAGGGGCAGCGCTACGACCCCGCCACCAACCCGGACGGTGCTCGCTGTGATGTCTACAGCCACACCGTGAACGTCTACGGCGAGGTGCCGGAGACCGGGAAGGTGCGTCGGCCGCTCGACAACACCGGTATCCAGTACGGACTTGAGGCTCTGAACAACGGCACCATCGACATGGACCAGTTCATCGACCTCAACCGGCGCATCGGCGGCCTCGACGACGATGCCAAGCCCGCCGCTGAGCGCACCGTCGCCGATCTCAAGGCGGTACGGCTCGCCTACCGCACGGGCCGCATGCTGAACGGCGGTGGCGGCCTCGCCGACGTTCCGATCATCGACTACCGCGACTACACGGACGACGCGGCGGCCGGAGACATGCACATGCGCTTCCACTCCTTCTCCACCCGGGCGCGCTTGGACAAGGCCAACGGAACCCATGCCAACCAGGTCATGCTGACCCGCTCCAGCGGGCACGGATTCACCCTTGCCGGGATGCTGTCCGACATGGACCAGTGGCTCACCGGCATCAAGGGAGACTCCGCCGCCGACGCCCCCATCGAGAAGATCGTCCGCCACCAGCCGCAGGGACTCGCGGACGCCTGCTGGACCCGTGGCATCGGTGCGAAGAAGATCACCGAGCCCCAGGTCGAGGGCATCAACAACACCGAGTGCAACACCCTCTACCCGGTGTGGACATCGCCGCGGATGGTCGCCGGAGCCGATGTGGCCAACGACATCGTCAAGTGCCGCAAGCGTCCCGTGAGCCGCTCCGACTACCAGGGGCCAGTGACCGACGCCCAGTTCAACGAGCTGACGGCGATCTTCCGTTACGGTGTCTGCGACTGGTCCCAGCCCGGGGCAGGTCAGCAGGGCCTTGTCGGTACGTGGCTTTCCTTCGACCCTCAAGTGACGGGATCGCGGCGCGTGAGCCCAAACTGAGGCAGAGGCAGAGGCAGGCCAAGACAGGGGATTTGCTACCGCCTGGTCGCTTCGTCATCGGGTCCCCCGTGACCCGAAACCAGCCCCGCCGCATCGTGTCTCACGACTCCGGGCCTCCAGGCTGCCTGCGCCGTTGGTAGCGGCCGCGTGGTCGTTCTCGGAGCAGTCCCGCGACGTCTCGACGTCGAGTGGCTGCCGCCTCCCGACTCGCCACTTTGCGGGCTTCGAACTGAACGGGCGCAGCGTTCCCACGACGTCACGCCCGGTAGGTCCGCTCGACACCTTTCCCAGCAGGTCGGGTCAGGTGCGTCCGAGGCCGATGACGACAGCGGGCGAGCAGACGGGACCAGGGTGTGCCGGGGCACCCGCTGGTAAACTGGTGGCACGCTTCAAAATCGCCAGGGCCCGTACCGAGGGGTACGGGCCCTGGCGCGTTTTGGGCGCCGGACCGAGAAGGGTTACCCCATGAACGCAAAGCCGCCGGCCCCGAAGGGCGAACTGGCAACGCCGCAGACGGCTGTTCCCAGCCTGCCGCCGGTCGAGTCCTTCGACGAACTCGGGCTGCCGTCGGAACTGACGGCGACGATGACCGGACTCGGTGTGAAGGAGCCCTTCCCGATCCAGGCAGCGACCTTGCCCAACGCGCTGGCGGGCCGTGACGTCCTCGGCCGCGCGCGGACCGGCTCCGGGAAGACGCTTGCCTTCGGGCTTGCGCTGCTGGCACGGACTGCAGGCACGCGGGCGGAACCGAAGCGGCCGCTCGCACTGGTCCTGGTGCCGACCCGGGAGCTTGCGCAGCAGGTGAGCGACGCGCTGGCGCCGTACGCGCAGGCCCTGAACGTTCGGCTGGCGACGGTGGTCGGCGGGCTGGCGATCAACCGGCAGGCGGCACTTTTGCGGGCCGGCGCCGAAGTGGTCGTCGCGACGCCGGGACGGCTCGCCGACCTGGTGTCGCGTCGGTTCTGCGAGTTGCAGCAGGTGCGGATCACGGTGCTGGACGAGGCGGACCAGATGTGCGACCTGGGGTTCCTGCCCCAGGTCTCGGAAATTCTGGACCAGGTCCGCCCCGACGGACAGCGGCTGCTCTTCTCGGCCACGCTCGACCGCAATGTCGACCAGTTGGTGCAGAACTATCTGCACGAGCCGGTAGTCGCCTCGCTCGACCGTGTGGCGGGCTCGGTCACCACGATGGAACACCATGTGCTGAACGTCCACCCCGCCGACAAGTACGCGACCGCGACCGAAATCGCCGCGCGGGACGGCCGGGTCCTGATGTTCCTGGACACCAAGGCCGGCGTGGATCAGTTCACCCGGCACCTGCGGGCCAGCGGCGTACGGGCTGCCGCCCTGCACAGCGGGAAGTCGCAACCCCAGCGCACACACACGCTCGCGCAGTTCAAGGACGGCGAGATCGACGTGCTGGTGGCCACCAACGTCGCGGCGCGAGGCATTCACATCGAGGCGCTCGACCTCGTCGTCAATGTCGACCCGCCGGCCGACGCGAAGGACTACCTGCACCGTGGCGGGCGTACCGCTCGTGCCGGGGAATCCGGGAACGTCGTCACACTGGTCACCCCGAACCAGCGGCGGGACGTCAACCGGATCATGACCGAAGCCCGGATCCGGCCGACTGTCACCCAGGTGCGTTCCGGCGAGGAGAAGCTGACCGCCATCACCGGGGCGAAGCGCCCGCCCGTCGAAGGGAAGGGGAGCGGCAACGTCCCGTTTCGCGGCATGGGCACTCGTCCGGGCCGCTCCAAGGAGTCCCGGAAGACGGCCGACGCCCGCAAGACGGCGGAAGCACGCGCGGCGGCCCGGGTACGCAAGGGCCGCTGAGTCGCCTGACGGCGTCCGCCCAGGGGGCCTGCGCAGCAGTCCGGCCGGCCGAGACGGGTGGCGGGTGGTGCGCCGTCACGCCATCGCCGACGGTGATACTGAGGCAGGTCAGTGCCGAGGTGGCGAAGCGTGCCGACGCTCCGGACGCGGGCTGATCACGCTCTGAGCCAGAGGCATATCGACGCGAGGTTGACGGCGCCGTGGAAGACGTAGGCACGCTTGTCATTCCGCGTCGCGACGGTAATGGAGTGCTAGAGCCGGTTGATCTTGCGCTCGACCTCGTTCCGGTGCTTGTACATCTGTCTGTCGAGACCGCACGCCGGTCTCCTAGGCTGCCGCGGCGCCGGCGGTTGGCCCGCTGGTCTTCGGCTCCGGGATCGTGTGCTTGACCTGGCGTCTGCGCAGGTAGCGGCGATTGCGGCGGGAGCTGTAAGCTCTGTCGCCGCCGAAGTGGTCGGGACGGGTACGCGGATGCCCGCCACATGGGCGCTTGACCCTGATACGTTCCAGAACCGGGATCAGCTGGGGGCTGTCACCCCACTGCCCGGCCGGGATCAGCATGGCCAATGGACGGCGGCCGCCTTCACCGGCAAGGTGGATCTTGGAGGTCGGACCGCCAAGGGACCGGCCGAGTCCTTCGGCGGGGCGGTGCTGGCGAGGCACTGACCTCTGTTTCGGGATCCGGGGTGTGCTGCGCGGTGCACCGGCAGCGTGCGTGGGCCCGGCAGCTGTATGCATGCTGTCTCCCGAGCTACCGAAGGCAGCCCTTAGCCTTCGTCCATGCAGGCAACTTTGATGATTTACGACGGCACAGCCGCACCCGATGCAGACATACCGCGTACCGGTGGCGTGCCGCTGGCCCCCGAGGGGTTCATCTGGCCGCTCTGCGGCGACTTCTGCGGAGGGCCGATGCAGTTCTTCGCGCATCTGCCGGTCGAGTACGGCGTCCTGTCGGTGTTCCTGTGCCAGAACGATCCGGGCGCCTGCGAGTTGTGGGACGCGACGTCCGGGGCCAATCGGGTCTTCCTGTTCCCGCCCGCGGGACTGGTGCCGGTGGCCGTGCCGGAGAAGGGCGTGACACTCCTGCCCGCAGTCTCGGCGATCAAGACCCAGGTCGTGACACTCGAACCCGATCAGGACGACGGCGACGAGCTCCCGCCCGACGCTTACGACCTCGCCCGTTCAGGGTGGGAGCGGGAGCCCGGCGAGTGGTTCGGGAAGCAGCGCGAGGTACTCGGATCACTTGGCGGCAGCCCCTCCTACCTGGAGGACGACCGGTTGCCCAGGTGCCCCTCCTGCTCCGGCGCGACGGAATTCGCGGCACACCTGGAGGAGGGGATCGACCGGCAGACCGCGATGAACCTCGGTGGCCAGTTGGGCTACGTCTTCGTCTGCCGCCCCTGCTCCGTGGGCGCCTTCCTCACGGACTGACAACCGTGCCGTCCACCACGCCCTGGAGACACCGCCGCCCCCCGCTGGGCGGCGGCGGTGTCGGCGATGCGCTGCAGGTCGGCGGTGACCGCGTGGACCGGCCGCAACCAGGGCGAAGGGCTCTACCGGCATGGCCTCCACTCGTGGGACGGCGCGGAATGACACCGGCCGGCCATGCCGTGGACCGCGCTTACGTGGGACACGACGCCCGCCCACCCGGGCGAGGATGCCGTCACCGTCACGGCTGCGGACCTCCTGGCGGTACCCGGGAACACCGGGTACCGCGGTGACGACGGAGAGATGGTCCTTCAGCCGTAGAAGAAGTGCTCAAGGTCCTCGATGGATCCTGTCGCCCGGTGAAGAGACCCTCGGCAGCCTTTGCGATCACGGTCGTCGTCCCTGTCCGCGGTGAGCCCCTCGCCGCCCCGGGTCGGCCGAGAGCATGCACCTGCCCGCTCCGGGCGGGCCGAGCACCCTCCGTATCGGGCCGACATGGCCCTTGAGGCGGTCCACGTCCCGGCGACGACGCCGTGGCCCACCCGGTTGTCGATGTGGCCTCACCGCAATACGCCATCACCCACACCGCTGTGCCCTCTCACGGTCGGCTCGCCCGTCGCGCACATTCGCGCGGTGGACGAGGGGCAGGCCCCGGAGGCGTGCACAGGCGTGCACAGGCGAGATGGGCGTGCGGGCGGACACCACGTGACGAGGGCTCGGATAACGAAGCCGTAACGGAGCGGGACGGGTCGGGCGCCCACCGCTCCTTAGAAGTGATCCACCCTCCGCAAAGAGTGAACTGGAGTTACTTCGATGTCTCAGCACCGCGCATCACACGGCAGGGCCCGTACCAAGACCGTCCGTTCGCATGCGAAGACCAGCAGTCCCCGTGCCCGGATCTTCGCTGCATCCGGTGTCTTGCTCGCGCTCGGTGGAGCGGTTGCCCTGACGCTGCAGAGCGGCCCGGACGACACGGATTCCGCCGCGCTTGGGAAGCCGCAGGGCCAGCAGTCCGTCGACGACCGTGCGGCAGAGGGCAACGCCACACGTGTGCAGGCATCGTATGCGGAAGAGAATGAGGCCGCGGAAGCGGAGGAACGGCTGATGGGGAAAGAGGAACAGAACGCCCGCGAACGGGCCGCTGAGACGGCGCGCGAGAACCAGCAGGAGGCTGAGCGGAAGCGCCTGGCCGCGGCGGAGGAGGCTCGCGCGAAGACGACCCGGGCGCAGCAGCAACAGCAGAAGCAGAATGCTGAGCCTGCGACCCCGGCGGACAGCGGTGACTCCGATTCCGCAGGCTCTTCCTCCATCGGCATGTCTGCCGACGGGCACCGGCTCATCTCACTCCTCAATGAGCGCCGCGTCGCCCTGGGGCTCCCGCGCGTCGAGGAGAGCGGCGATCTGGCCGGTCAGGCCCAGGAATGCTCCGCGCGCAGCCTTGAGAGGGGCGCTCTCGAGCACTGTGGCCACGAGGTTCTCTTCATGGGAGGAAAGGGCACCACGCCCGAGGCGATGATCGAGGCATGGTTCAACAGCGCGGGCCACAAGACCGCACTGACCTACGGAAGTTCGACCAGGGCCGGTGCGGCTGTCGTCGTCGACAGTGCCGGCCGGCTTGTCGCAGCCATCAACATCGACTACTGAACCGCGTCCGGCCGGACAGCACTGAACAGCCGGCCGGACCGTCACTTCGCCGTCGTGGTGAGCGGCGGCTCATGAACTGTCGGACCCGGTTGAGCCGCTGCAGAGGCTGACCGTGCTCCGTTTGCTGCCGCCGGACCGCCCGTAGTGAGATCGAGATCGTGCAAGAGGGGCGGTCACGCGATTGCCACCTGGGGGCACGGCATTGCCATGGTGCACTCGGGTGACGAACCGCGCCTGCGAACTGAGGGCGGCAGTTCAGGCATCGGCCGCTGGATTGCAGGGCTCCGGCCGGCTGGGGGCGCTCTGATGGGCTGAGGTTTCACTTGTGCCGGCGCACCGGGTGCTCCTCGGTGGGCAGGAGCGCTGTACACACGAGTCGGGCCCCCGGCTGGTTTCAGTACCCGCTCTTGCACGGATCAGGACCTGGGCTGCGCTGGTGATGGATGACGGAGCATCCTCCACGGGCAAGTGCACTTCCCGCGGCGGAAGCTGTCGGCTTCCGGGAGATCCGCCTGCGCGCGACCCGAAGTGCCTCCTGCGGATCGCTCGCTTCCGACGACGAGCGCGCTGGTACCGCGTGTGCTGCGCCGGACTAACTCAGCAGTGGCGCTTGGCCGGACGTCTCGATGCCGGCCTCACGGAAGTCCTCCAGAGTGGAGGCAATGGTGTCGGGGGCTACGCCGACGGAGTAGTCCAGGCGTACCCGGGTACTGAAGCCCGCCGCGGCGGCATCCAGCGCGGTGGCACGCACGCAGTGGTCGGTTGCGATGCCCACGACGTCGACGTCCCTCACCTCCCGGGCCCGAAGCCAGTCGGCGAGGGAGGTCCCCTCGGCGTCCGCACCTTCGAAGCCGCTCTTGGAGGCGCTGTGGGCGCCCTTGAAGAAGACGGCGTTGACCTTGCCACCGGTCGCGGTGGGGGCGAAGTCCGGGTGGAACTCGCCACCTTCGCCTCCGGCTACGCAGTGCACGGGGAAGCTGTCCTTGAAGTCCGGATTCTTCGAGAAGTGGTTTCCCGGGTCGATGTGGTGGTCGCGGGTGGCCACGACGTACTGGTAGTCACCGCCCGCGCTCTGCTCCACCAGGTCGGCGATGGCGGCTGCGATCCGGGCGCCTCCTGCGACAGGAACGCTGCCGCCCTCGCAGAAGTCCTTCTGCACATCCACGACGATCAAGCCTCTGCTCATGCCGAGCACCTTTCACGATCGAACAGCGGGGAGAACTGCTGAACCCGTCCGGGCCTGCGAAGGGTGCCGCCCCAGCACCGACGCCGGCGAGCAGACGACCGGCGGGCTGCACCGGGCGACGCTGCCTTCGCAAGGGCCTGCGGCGGACACCTTCGAGGTGTTCAGCTTCGCGGGGGAGGCGGTGAACTGCCAGCGGAACTCGGTCGTCGCCCGCTCACCCCCGTTCCGGCGCTGCGCGTTCGGGTTGCTCCCGAACAGGTGCGACGTCGGGTGTGAGGGATGACCCGCGTCTTCCTGGCCGGCTCACTGCCGAGGCTCATCGACCGTGCCGGTGCCGGCACCGGGGGAGGGGAGGGCTGGGGTGCCACGCGGGCTCGGGCAGCGGCGAACCGGGACTCGGGTGCCTCCGCGGACGGTCGGCGTTCCGCCCGGGCCGGCTCGGGAACCGTTCTGCCCCGTTCCTGCGTGACCACGTGTGTTGCCGGCGGTTGGTGAGGGGACCGGATGAGGGCTCGGGTGATGGCGAGCGTGGTGGTAGCGGCCTGTGTGGCGCTGGGGGCGTGCGCGTGCGGTCCGGAGGATTCGGAAGACGACAAGGACACGAATCCTTCGCAGCCGTCCATGGCTACGCGGCCTGAACAGCCGGCGGCCACACCGTCCGGGTCCGCGCGGCCCGAGAAGCCATCAGCCGAGCCGACCGGCGATCAACGCACGCCCAGGACGAGAGCGGGCGCGATCCACCGGTACGAGCAATACCTCCATGCCTTGGGCCGTGAGGACATCGACGAGGTCTGCGAAGTGGCCCGGCCCGCTGCGCAGAAGGCACAGGACCAGGGATTCGGCCCGTGCACGTCGACGTACGCCACCGTGTTCCAGATGATCTCGTCCACGCAGAAGAAGGCCCTGCGAACTGCGACGGTCGACCCGCAGCGCATTGTCGTGCGCACGCCCGACAAGATCGATATGCCGGTCGAAGCGGTCAGGGCTTCAGCAACCTTCTCGGAGAGCGACCTCGGCAGCTACACCCTGGAGTACCTCAAGAACGATTGGTACATCACCGACTGAATACGACGCGCCGTAGAGGGAGCCACCCGGGGGACGGCGCCGCGCGCACGCCACCCGGCGGCCGGCCGGCCGCCGACGGCCTTTCAGCCTTGGACCGTGAGGTCGGCCGACAGGCGCCGGACGACGGACGGGTGTCCGCTTCTCCGCCCTCGTGTCCGGCACGCCGGGCGTGCCCCGGGGCCATCTGCCGGCGGCCGTGAGGCTGATGTCGTTGATTGTCTTTCGCCGGACCGATCCTCATGCGGTTCGTCGAGGACAGCGAAGGGGGTCAGACGGATCAGCACGACGCCGTGAGGTGAAGGAGGGCGTCACCCGCCTGGTCGGCATGCCGTCGAGCGGTCAGTGCCGGGAGTTGATCGATTTGTTCGGGGAAGAGGCCGAAACCGAGCCCGACCCGGCTCGACGCGGGTTCTCGCGGGGTTCCCGGACGGAATCGGGCTTCCTTGAGGATGTATCCGGACTGGTCTATGCGTGAGCGGATCAGGACGCGCTTGTGCGGGAGTCCGAATCCTGCGCGGCCGGCCCCCTGGTGTCTCAGTACCTTGATCCGGTTGGGGCATTGAGACCGTGCGCCATCGAATGCTGCGCACTCACTCCGATGGCGGTCTTCCGACGAGGGTAGACGCCCCGGTGGGATGGTCGGAACAGGGAACGGTGCTCGGCACGCCGCGAGGGGCGAGTCCGAGCCCGGCGGCACACTGATCGAACGTGATCGAATAAGATCAAAAGTCGATTGATCTCGGCTGGGCACAGCTGAATCGCGACGGAAATGCTCCTGTTGATCACAATGCTATGTGCGGAAAAATGACTTTGTGTGGAGGGGTTGAGAGCTCAACTGTCCCGTTCTGTGCGTATTTTCCCTCCAGGTCAATTTGATGGCCGGGTGAGAAGTGATGTGCAGTCACGATCCTCGTGGACGAGATAGATCGACAAGAAGACAAGCAAGTGAGCGAGGGGATTCATCGAGAGTGTCTGCCGCTGCGCTCCAGGGCGATTGTGCGGTATCTGTCACGCTGTCGTTCCCGTAGGGACTCACTTTGACATCGAGGGTGATGCAGTGGTCCGGCCGAATTCTCTTCTCTCGACTTTCGTTCTTGCATGGACCGTGATTTCTGGAAACATGGTTGACGCTGCACGGTGCGCCTTCAGTATCACACCGGTCGGCTTTATCTGGAATGCGAGAATAAACTTCAGCCGAGGTGGGGGCAGTAGCCCGCCTTCACGGTTCCGCGGTCGTTCCGAGCGTGGGACCCATTTCCTTGCTGCGCGTACTCGCGGCATCGAGGCGCTGGGCCTGTGGTGGCCCCGGCGCCCTGGGGGTCCTCGTTCTCTTGCCTGCTCGTTCCTCTGTGCCCAGGGTCATTGCAAGATCGAGATCTGTCCGGGCTCGTCGAAGAGGTCGAGGGTTCGTGGGGGCCGGCGGTGGTCGCGGGCAGGAGGAGCGGCTTGCGGGCCCTCTTTTCCAGTGCGGTGGGGAAATGGGTGACGATATCGGTGCAGGCGCGGTCCCACTCGCTTTCATGGGTCTAGACAACTGTATGATCACCAGTTCCATGCCGGCTCTGTCGCCCGGACTCCTTTGCTGCACACCGGGCATGACGTCACGTCACTCATGAATCCGGCGAACCGGACCACTCTGGGTTGCGCAGCTTTCCGGCACTCTTGATAAGAGGCTCGTGATGAATTAATAATTGCGCCGAGCCCGCCGCGGAAGATCCAACACCCAGATCTGTGCGGGTTGTTGCGACCTTGTCCGCATCGGGGCCGGTGAGGGATATGAGTCCCGTTTCCGATTGGAGAGCACATGGCTGAGCATGCGGAGCACGAGGAGCCCCTGTTCGAGGAGTTCGACCACGCGGTTTACGCGCGTTGTTCGAACAACAACATGCCCATGTTCGCAACCTTCGTTCCGTTGAACGAGGACGAGCAGGCCGTGGTGGACGAGGCGCTGGCGCTGTCCTGATCGCCTCGCCCGTATGGGCCCGGCTCCGCTGGTGCGGGCGTC
>NZ_JBEOVJ010000117.1:0-19692 GCF_040295435.1 Streptomyces sp. NPDC002809 | reverse complement strand
CGGAACGTAACGAGCATGCTGCGCGCTACATGGACGGTCAGTCCTGGGACATCGCCGAGAAGATCGGGCATGACCTCGACCCGACCCTGCACCCGGGCCGCGGCGCCGGTCGGTGCTCGTCCGGTGTGCAGCTGGCCAGGCCACGCCAAGCCCGACCAGGCGGCCAGGATCGGCCATCGGTCATCGGCCATCCGTCAGGCGAGATCCCTGGCGACGAGGGCCGCTTGGAGCAGCCGGGCCTCGGCAGGAACCGCGAGGTCCAGCCCGGTCAGCGTGCTCACGCGGTGCAACCTGTAGTCCAGTGTGTTGCGGTGGACGCACAGCTCCAAGGCGCTCCGACGGCGATTGTGGCCATGGTCGACGAACACCCGCAGCGTCTCCAGCAGGTACGGATGCTCATCCAGCGGGTCGAGCTTGGCTGCCAGCCGCAGCAGGGCGTCACCGGGGCGCGCGAGCTGGTACTCCAGCAGCACGTCATCGAGTCGGTACAACCCGGGTGGGCGGCCCAGCCGCTGTACGAGTTCCAGTACGCGCCCCGCCTCCGCAGCGGCTGCGGGAACGGCCGCTGGACCAACGGCCGGGGCAGCGGCGGCGAACACGCGCTGTCCCACCTCCTTGCCGAGCGAGGCCGGCAGGCCGAACACGTCGCAGCCGCCCGGCAGCAGCGCGATCCCGGCGACGTGATCCATGAGCACCGGGACACCGGCGCGGGCCTCCAGGGACGACTGGACCAGCCTGGCCGGCGGATTCGACTCGAATGAGAAGGCGACCACCTCGTGTTCGCCGGTCACCGTCACCCCCGCCGCCTCCGCCAGCTCTTCGTGAGGCCGGCCGGCCAGCAGAGCGGTCAGCAGGGCCCTCCGTACCCGCTTGTCCTCGCTGTGGATGTCCTCCTGGGCGTTGCGGTGGGCAAGCACGACGGCGGGCATGGCCCCGTGCAGCCAAGCCAGCAGACTGGCACCCGCCCCGGCCAGTTCCTCGGGCGCGGCTGTCTCGGACAGTACCTGCCACCACACCTCGGCACCGATGAGATAGGCGGCGATCACCGCCTCTAGGGGCACACGCTCCTCGGCCCGGCGCCCCGACCACTCGATGAGCCGGGTCAGGGCCCCAGGGTCCATGGCGCCGCCGTCACGAAGTGCCCGCAGCAGCAGCTCGTGCACCGCCGTGATCGACCGCGTCACCTCACCGTCGAGGGTGCGTCGCGGGAGTTCCCCGTAGAACGGCACTTCCGCAGCACAGCGAGCGACCACGGTCGCGGTGAGATCGCTGCTGCGAACAGCCATCCGTGCATGTAGGCCAGGCATCGGCGCATCGTCACACCGCCCCGAGCTGCCGTCAATCGCCGTTCACCCCGATGAGACGACCGGCGTCCACAGCACGCTCGGAAAGAACGCGCTTGCTTCGGTGGATCGACCGGTGTGACGCGGGTTCCATCGCCTCGGAGTTTGCTGACCGTGCCGTGAATCCACCTCTAAATCCAGCGATCGTAGGGCAGTTGGTGCACGTGTCGAAGCGCTTCCCGGGGTAGGGGTGTCCAGAGTCTTGCCAGTCCAGCTGAAGCAGTCCTATTCTCACCACGAGAAAGCGCTTTCCATTCTCAGTACTCCGTTCCGGTGACAGTGAAGCCACGGCCGCTGCCGCGACTTCGCGAACGAGCCGCCATCGATCCGGCACGGGGCCGTACCCGCGGTGCCGGCGTGTCATGGGGGCGAGGGTGTGCGCCATGGCGACGGCGCATCCCGTCGTCCCGCGCGGTTTCGGAGGCGGCGGCTTCCTGTAGTGGCAGCGGCGGTGATCCCGCGGCCGGCGCCGACATACGCGCAGCTCCGGGCCGCAATGGCGCGGCCCGTTCGATCGCACCGAAGATTCGATCGCACCGAAGAAGAGCACCCGCAACCACGCCGATCAGGGCTTGTCCAGCAGTGAAGTCAGCAGCCGGTGGACGCCGTGCGCTGAATGACATGGGCATGCCATTTATTCGCCCGGCCCAGAAGACGAACAGGGAGAAACCATCATGAAGAGGCGAGTCGCACTGCGACTGTATGCGGCGCTGACCACGGCCGCTCTTGCCGCCGCGACCGGTGTCGTCGTGTCGATGCCCTCGGCATCGGCCGCGACCGGAGGAGCCACCGGCTACGCGACCCAGAACGGCGGCACCACCGGCGGTGCGGGGGGACAGACGGTCCGGGCCACCACGGGCACCGCGATCCACCAGGCCCTCTGTGGCCGGGCCAGCAGCAGCACCCCCATCATCATCGAGGTGGAGGGGACCATCAACCACGCCAACACCGCCAAGGTGTCCGGCGACAGCTGCAACACCGCCGCCGGGGTGATCGAGCTCAAGCAGATCAGCAACGTCACGATCGTCGGGGTCGGCGGTGGCGCTGTCTTCGACCAACTAGGCATCCACATACGCCAGTCCAGCAACATCATCATCCAGAACGTCACCGTCAAGAACGTCAAGAAGTCCGGCTCGCCCACGTCCAACGGCGGCGACGCCATCGGCATGGAGAGCGACGTCCGCAACGTCTGGGTCGATCATGCCAGCCTGGAGGCGTCGGGAGGGGAGTCGGAGGGGTTCGACGGCCTCTTCGACATGAAGGACAACACGCAGTACGTGACGCTGTCCTACAGCACCCTGCGCAACTCCGGCCGTGGTGGCCTCATCGGGTCGAGCGAGACCGAACTCTCGAACGGCTTCGTCACGTTCCACCACAACCTGTACGAGAACCTGGACTCCCGCACCCCCCTGCTGCGCGGCGGCATCGCCCACATCTACAACAACTACTACGTGAAGCTCAACGAGTCCGGGATCAACTCCCGGGCCGGGGCCCGCGCCAAGGTGGACAACAACTACTTCAAGGACTCCAAGGACGTCCTGGGCACCTTCTACACCGACGCGGCCGGATACTGGCAGGTCAGCGGCAACACCTTCGACAACGTGACGTGGTCCGCACCCGGCAGTGAGAACAACCCGGCCGGGCCCGACCCGAAGTCCAACACCACCGTCAGCATCCCCTACGTCTACAGCCTCGACGCGGCATCCTGCGTGCCCGGCATCGTGGCCCGGACGGCAGGCGCCAACAAGGGACTGAAGGTGTCGGACGGCAACTGCTCGACGCAGACGCCGACCCCGGACCCGACCGACCCGACCCCGGACCCGACCGACCCCACTCCGGACCCGACCGACCCCGCCGGGACCAACCTCAGCATCGGTGCGGGTTCCGACGGGACCAGCAAGGCCGACGGGACGAGCTACGGCAATGTGCGGGACGGCGACCTGGGCACCTACTGGTCGCCCGCCGGAGCCACCGGCTCGGTCTCGGTCAAGTGGGCCTCGGCGACCGCCGTTTCCTCGGTCAACATCCGGGAGGCGTCGGGTTCGGCCGGCAGCATCGGATCCTGGAGGGTGCTCAACGGTGACACCGGGGCCGTGCTGACCTCCGGCAGCGGCGCGGGTGCCATCACGATCCCGAAGACCTCGTTGCGCAAGATCACCTTCGAGATCACCGGCTCGACCGGCACCCCGAAGATCGCCGAGTTCGAGACCTACGCCGGGTAGCGGCAGTCTCGCACCGCCCGTCCGGGCCCGGCCGCGACGGGTCCGGACGGCCGGCGTCGAGCGGCACAGTGGATGTGAAGCCGGCCCGGCCGCCGCGGTGGCCGGGCCGGGCCGTGTCAGGAACTCGTGAGGACGACCAGTTGCTGGGTCGCCCTGGTCATCGCGACATAGCGGTCGACCGCTCCTTCGATGCCCTTGCCGAATCCTTCCGGGTCGATGAGGACGACCAGGTCGAACTCGAGCCCCTTCGACAGCTCCGGGGGCAGGGAACGGACTCTGGGAGTCGCTCTGTACGAGGGATCGCCGATGACACAGGCGATTCCGTCGGCGTGCTCGGCGAGCCAGGTGCCGAGGACGGTGTCGCGCTCGGCAGCGGATCCGTGGACGACGGGAATGCCGCTGCTGCGGACGGAGGCAGGCACGTTGGCGTCGGGGAGCGCGGCCCTGATGACCGGCTCGGCCTCGGTCATGACTTCTTCCGGCGTCCGGTAGTTGATGCTCAGGGAGGCGTGGTTGATCCGGTCGAGTCCGACCCGCTCAAGCCGCTCCTGCCAGGACTCCGTGAAACCGTGCCGGGCCTGGGCGCGGTCCCCGACGATCGTGAAGCTCCGCGACGGGCAGCGGAGCAGGAGCATCTGCCATTCCGCGTCGGTCAGTTCCTGGGCCTCGTCCACGACGATGTGCGCGAACGGTCCGGCGAGCAGGTCCGGTTCCCCGCCGGGCAGCGCGGACCCGTCGACCAGGGTGTCCTTGAGGTCCTGTCCGTGCAGCATCGTGACCGCGCCTTCGCCGTCGGCGTCGGCCTCGAGCAGAGCGTCGATGACGTGGGACATGTGCTCGCGTTCGGCGGCGACGGCGGCGTTGTGCCGACGCCTGCGCAGCGACGTCCCCGGGTCACCGAGCCGCTGGCGTGCCGCGTCCAGGAGGGGCAGATCGGACACCGTCCAGGCCCGGGCGTCCGCGCGTTGCAGCCGTGCCACGTCTTCGCGGCTCAGCCAGGGGGCGCAGGTGCGCAGGTAGGCGGGTACCGACCACAGGTCTCCGACGAGGTCGGCCGCTTCGATCAGTGGCCACGCGCCGTCGAGGACCGCGAGCAACTCCCGGTTCCGCATGAGGGACTTGCGGAGCAGTTCGTCCGGAACCTCACCGTCGTGCTTGTCCACCAGGATCGTGACCAGCTCCTCCAGGATCTGATCTCGGGCCTCGTTGTGCGGAGTACCGGGTGCCGCTTCGAACGCCACGGCCCAGTCGTCGGCGCTCAGCCGGATGTCGGACCACTGGGTCGTGACCGTCATGCCCTTGGCGGGGGGCTCTTCGTAGAACCTCGCGGCCGTCTCGATCGCCTTCACCAGATCCGCGGACGACTTCAGACGGGCCACATCGGGGTCCGCCTCGACCCCTGCCGCGGCTCCCTCGGCGACCAGGTCGCGCAGGGTGCACGTCTGTACTCCCTCCTCCCCGAGGCTGGGCAGCACGTCGGCCACGTAACCCAGGTAGGGCTCGTGCGGACCGACGAACAGCACGCCGCCGCGGTGGTGGCCGAGGCGGGGATCGGAGTAAAGGAGGTACGCGGAACGGTGCAGGGCGACGACGGTCTTTCCGGTACCGGGACCGCCGTCGACGACGAGCGCGCCACGGGATCCCGCTCGGATGATGGCGTCCTGATCGGCCTGGATGGTGCTGAGCACATCGCGCATCCGTGCCGACCGGTTGCCGCCCAGAGTGGCGATGAAGGCGGACTGGTCGTCGAGTGCCGCGTGCCCGGCGCCCCCGCCCGGGGTGAACACCTCGTCCCAGTAGTCACCGACCCGGCCGCGGGTCCAGCGGTACCTGCGGCGGCTCTCGAGGCCCATCGGGTTGGCATGGGTGGCTCCGAAGAACGGCTCGGCTGCGGGGGAGCGCCAGTCGAGCAGCAGGCGACGGCCCGCGCTGTCCGTAAGCCCGAGCCGACCGACGTATACGGGTTCGGGGGCGTCCGTGCCGACCATGTGCCCGAGACACAGATCCAGGCCGAACCGGCGCAGCGTACGCAGCCGGGCGGTCAGCCGGTGGATCTCGATGTCCCGGTCCAATGCCTGACGACCCATGCCGCCGGGCGACCTGAGCTCGGCGTCGAGGCGTGCGGACAGTTCCGCGATCGACTGTTCAAGGCACTCGGCGATGGCCGCGAAGTGCTTCTCGTCGCCGGCGGTCAGCTCGGGGTCGGCCTTGGGGGAGAGACGGTCCGGAAGGTCGAACGCGCTGGTGGTCAGGGGGTTCATGCCGTCAGCTCCGATCCGGGGTCGAGTCCGGGAAGTCCGTCCGTGCACACTCCCGCACCTCGTTGCGCAGTACCCGCCACCACACGTCGACCCCCACTCGGGTCGCCGTCGCCGCGCAACCCGTGAACCGGCAAAAACATACGCACTTCGTCAATCTCCCGTTTCCCCGGGTTCTTGCCTCGACGGGTGATTCTGCGGTACCACCGGGGCCTTGCCGCAAGCCCCCCACTGCGCTATAAGTTAAGAGTGGCGAGAGGTGCTTGCTCCCTTTCACCCTCAGTGGTACCGGCCACGTCCCTGCCGAACAGGCGGGCGTGGCGAGAGGGACCATCTGACTCAGGACCCCATGACGTGGCGAAGGGCCACTACTCCTGGCGTGGAACGGTGTCGTTGCGCTGGGTGCTGATCCACCTGATTGAGGAGTACGCCCGGCACAACGGACACGCGGACCTGCTTCGCGAACGGATCTACGGGGCAAGGGGGGTTGTGAGGTCCGGCCGCCCTGGCCGCCGGGGTGCGGAGGGCCACTGGGGGTCACGGGGCAGCCCTTGGCGTCGCGTCATGATCACGGTTGCCGTCACCATCGCCTTGGCCCTCCTCGGCTTCGCCGTCACGTACCTCAACGGCCTGCGTCTGTCGCAGCGCCAAGAACGACTGGCACGTATCAATCGTCAACTAAGCGACTTCTACGGTCCGTTGCACGCCATCGCTGAAGCAAAAAGCTGCATATTCGGCGCGTTCATGGAGCGCAATGCCCGCACTGACGGGCGATCACCCTTCAGCCACGAGATACCGCCCTCCGACGAGGAACTCGCCGAGTGGCGCTTGTGGGTCGCGACCGTCTTCCTCCCGAACATCCGGGCGATGCGTGATCTCGTCGTCAAGCACGCAGACCTGCTGAGGGGTCCGGCGATGCCACCGATCCTGCTGCAGTTGTGCGCTCATGTGTCGGGTTACGAGATCACGGCCGCGCGCTGGGAGCAGGGGAGCTACGACCAGCACCTGTCCGTCGTGCCCTTCCCCAGCGAGGAGTTGGCCACCTGCGCGCGGCAGGGCTTCGTCGGTCCGAAGCAGGAGCAGGGGCGCTTGCTGCGTCAGGGGTGAGGGCGGGGCCGACCGGTTCCTGCCGCGAACGAGTCGGACCCGCCTCGGGTGTGAGAGAGGCGATGTTCACCGGCTCGGCCGCTCCGTCCACGACGGCGCTGCCGGGAGTCGGCCCGAGGCTGAGCCGTAGCTGACCGTCCGCCCGCGGATTGCGTCCGGTGACGCAAACGCACGGTGGGGAAGCGAGGGACGGTGGTTCCGGCCAGGAGACGTGTTGCCGTGGGTAGCCATGGCCCCCGGTGTCTGCCGTTCAGCTCCGGGAGCCAGGCTCCTGCGCAACCCCGTTCACGCAAGGGCCGGTTGCGTTCCGAATGCCGGAACGTTCCGCTGCCCGGCCGGTCGCGTCGCCTGATGCGGCACTCGCGGTGTCATCCCTGCGGCGGT
The DNA here is from genome assembly GCF_040295435.1 of Streptomyces sp. NPDC002809. Lineage (NCBI taxonomy): Bacteria > Bacillati > Actinomycetota > Actinomycetes > Kitasatosporales > Streptomycetaceae > Streptomyces > Streptomyces sp. NPDC002809. The sequence continues at coordinate 12,378 of NZ_JBEOVJ010000117.1, read as the reverse complement.
GCCCGTTGCGCGGTGCCGATAGACGTGGGGCGGTACACCGACGAGCTCGGTGAAGTGCGAACGGAGGATGCCCGGCGAGGGACAGCCGACGGCTCGGCAGGTCTCGGCGACGCTGGGACGACCGTGCCGGAGCAGGGCAGCCGCGCGCTCGACGCGACGGGCCATCAGGTACGCGTACGGTGATCTGCCGTAGGCCAGCCGGAACTGGCGGCTGAGGTGTCCGGCGGGTACGCCCGCGCCGCGGGCGAGCGTCTCGACGTTCAGTGGTTGCGCGTACTCCCGGTCGATCCGGTCGCGTACGCGACGCAGTCGTGCGAGGTCGCTCAGGTGCTGCGCCGCGATGCGTGCGCGCCCCCACCCGGGTTGACACATGCGAGCTCCGTTTCGTCGACGTCCGTGCATGTCTGAGGTGCGGCGGTCGGATACGGGCCCGGGCCGGCCGGTCGCCGGACTCCTTCCCTGCGGTCGCGGTACCGGCCATCGCGGCCGGACCGATGACCGGACGGTTCAGCGGAGCTCCTGGATGCGGACCAGGTTGCCTGCGGGATCGCGGAAGGCGCAGTCGCGGATGCCGTAGGGCTGCTCGGTCGGCTCCTGGACGACCTCGGTGTTGCCCGCCTGCACCTTCTCGAACGTGGCGTCGAGGTCCGGGGTGGCCAGCAGGATCCACCCGTAGGTGCCCTTGGCCATCATCTCGCGGATGGTGCGGCGCTCGTCCTCGGTGATGCCGGGGTCGACGGCAGGCGGCGCCAGCAGGATGGACGTGCTGGGCTGACCGACGGGGCCGACCGTGACCCACCGCATCTTGCCCTGCCCGACATCGCTGCGGACCTCGAAGCCGAGGACGTCGCGGTAGAAGGCCACTGACGCGTCCGGGTCGTCGTGCGGCAGGAAGCTCGTGTGAATGCTGATGTCCATGACGATCATGCTAGGGCCGCTCCTGCGACGCGCGCTTCTTGATTCCTGACCGATCCCGCCCATTCATTCTGTCTTCTGCCTGGACGCCGTTGTTCATGCTGTCCTGCCGCACCCCTGCTTCCCGGCATCCGGCACGGACATTGCGAGCAGTGAGCGTGGTGTGCCGGTGACACCGGCCTTGCCGTTGTCGTGCGGCTGCTCGACGACGCTGCCGCTGGATGCCTGCCCGGGGCATCCCGCGATCGTCGCGCGGGTGTTCCCGGCGCCCGGCGTCCGAACGCCGCAACGGGACGTCGACCGCGGACCTGACGCCGTGCGGTGCCGTTCGCCCCTTCGGGCATACCGGTGAGCGAGCAGCGCGTCACGGGCGACGCCCCCACGCGGAGATCATGGGAGCGGTGGCGAGGTCGAGGAGGCCGGTGGCGACGTCGGCCAGGTGGCGGTCGATCTCCTCGTCGGTGGCGAGCCCCTCCGACACCAGGAGGCTGCGGATCTGCCGCACAGTCGCGGCCTCGAGGACCGAACACGCCGGCGAGGTGATCGGGAAGTACGCGTCGGCCTCTACGTCCTCCATGCCGGCTTCACGCAGCAGCCTGGGCAGAGTCCGTCCGTACGAGAGGTCCGCGCCGCGAGCCGCCATCAACGCACGGAAGCCGCAACGCAGCCGGTTGGCGAGTCGTTGTTCGGGACCTGACTCGTCCGGGCACAGCAGCGGCTGCAGCCCCGGGTCGGCATCCTCCAGGAGCAGCCGGCCGCCCGGCCGCAGCGCCTGGATCATCCGGCGCAGCGCCTCGGCCCGATCGGTGACGTGCACCAGGACCAAGCGGGCGTGGACGAGGTCGAAAACCGCCCGGCGGCGGCGGGTCGGCGGCCACGTCGTGGCGCACCACCTCGATCACGCCGTCGCCGACGCCCTGTGTCCACGACGCATCGATGTCGGTGGCGACCACCGCTCCTGTCGGCCCGACCCGTTCGGCCGGCCCCAGGGGTACGGAGAGGGAGCCGGCGCCTACCTCCCAGCACCGCATGCCGGTGGTGATCCCGAGCCGGTCGACATGCCGGAACGTCACCGGATCGAACAGCTCGCTGAGGGCTCCGAAGCGGATTCCCGCCTCTGACTGCTGGTTGTCCAGGAGATAGCCGCGCTCCGCGTCGTGTTCGGCCATGGCACGATCTTGCCAGAGGCCGCCGATCGGGTGCGGGGCACGCGCCCGCGCCGGGAGCGGACGGCGCCGCGGCCCGCGACCGCGCCGACAGCAGGCCTATGGCTGAGCGTCGAAGAGCCAACAGCCTCCTCTGTACTCCATGAGCCGCCGGCGCCACCAGCCGCACGCACCCGACGGGCCTGTCAGCACGAGGTGAGGACTGAGGGAAACAGCCCGGCGGTCGAACTCGGCGTCGAGCCTGGCGACATGCCTGCCCAGATCGGCCCGAGCACCGCGGGGAAGCCACAACAGCACGTCCTCCAGGGTGTCTCGCGCCACGAGAGGATCACAGCATTCGCAGCCGGTCACCGGATCCGGCAGCACGCGCCCCGGCTGTCCCAGATACAACCGGCACCCTGCCAGGGCTGCGGCCACAGCCCCCGGCCACAGCCGGTCCTCTTCCAGCTTCCGGACCGCCACCCGAGTCGCCGCGGACACGCCGCCGATCCTGCGCACCGCGATATCTCTTCCGGGGCGCCAGCGCTTCGCACGCAGCTCCTTCGGACGCCTACGCGGCATGAGCCTTTCGGGTCAACATCCTGTAATCCTGCCACGGACTGGACCGGGCCGGACCGGGCCGGGCCGGGCCGGGGCCGCACGCGGTCACGAGACACACAGCCAGTGAGCCCGTTGGCCGTCCATCAGCCCCTCAGCCCCTCAGTCCAGCCGGGTCAGATCCGGCCGCAGCCGCTGCCAGACCGGATGGCGCAGGCGGCCGGCTCTCGTCCATTCAGACGCGGAGACCTCGGCGACCAGCCGCGGCTCCACCCAGTGCGCGCCGGTCACCTCTACCGGGTCCGCGAACGGGGACGTCGATCGTGCGATGACCGCGAAGTACGCCGCGAGTTGGCTCTGTTCACGCTCGGACATTCCCGATCCCACCGATCCCGCGTACCGCAGCCCGGCGGGACCCGCCACGCCGACGAGCACCGATCCCGGCACACCGGCAGCTGCGCCTCGTCGCTGGGTCCAGCCGCCGATGACCACGTCCAGGGTCTCCACACGCTTGGTCTTGCGCCAGTGAGCCGATCGGGCGCCCGGCGTGTACGGCGAGGAGAGCCTCTTGGCCACCACACCCTCCAGGCCTTCACGGACCACGACGTCCCACACCTGTGCCCCACGGCCGTGCACGTACGAGGGTGCCGACCAGTGTGCTCCGGCCGGCCCCAGGGCGGACAGGACCTCGCGGCGCTCGCCGTACGAGGAATCGAGCAGGGCATGGCCGTCGAGGTACAGGACGTCGAAGATCATGAAATGGGCCGGGCAGTCCAGCGCAAGGCGGCCGGCGCGGCGCGCGTCGACCACGCCCATCCGGCTCTGGAGCCGGCCGAAGTCGGACCGCCCGGAAGCGTCGAGGACCACGAGTTCGCCGTCCAGGACGACACCGTGCCCGCGTAGCTCGCTGCCCAATGCCCGCAGTTCCGGATAGGCGACGGTGATGTCATTGCCGGCCCGCGAGGCCAGCCGCACCGATCCGTCGCCCGTGGTGCTCAGGATGCAGCGGACACCGTCCCACTTGGTCTCGAAAGCCCAGCCCGAGTCGGGCACGGGCAGCGGACCAGGCACAGCCAGCATCGGTGCGATCGGCGGAGGCGACCAGAGGGCGCCGGAAGGATTCGGGACCATAGCCCCGATGATCGAGCGTCCGGCAGATCTGCGCAGACCGGCGGCCGGCGCAAGGCCGGGCCGCCGTTCCCCGGGCAACCGGTTACGAGAGGGAACCCGGCTCCGGTACCGGCGGCAACATCGCGTTCTCGGAGTCGGCGGCCCCCGGCTCCACGGGACGGACGTGGTCCCGCAGCGCCCCGCGAGCCTGCACAATTCTGTGGTGATCACTGATGACCCGTACCTGTGGCTGGAAGACGTCGAAGGCGAGGCCGCGCTCGCCTGGGTGGCCGAGCGGAACGCCGAGACGGAGGCCGCGCTGGCGGCCGGCGGCGGTTTCGCCGCGCTGAAGGGGCGCCTGCTGGAGGTTCTGGACGCACCTGACCGGATCCCCTACGCCTCGCGCCACGGGGAGTACCTCTACAACTTCTGGCGGGACGCGGGGCACCCGCGGGGTGTGTGGCGGCGTACGACATTGGAGGAGTACCGCGCGGACGCTCCCCGATGGGAGGTCCTCCTCGACGTCGACGCTCTCGCCGCCACAGAAGGAACGAAGTGGATGTGGGCCGGTGCACGGGTCCGCCGTCCCGACTGCGGCCGGGCCCTGGTCTGCCTCTCGCGCGACGGCGGTGACGCCGTCGAGGTCCGCGAGTTCGACCTCGGCACCCGGGCCTTCGTCGAGGACGGGTTCCAGGTGCCTGAGGCGAAGACCCGGATCGATTGGATCGATGCCGACACCGTCTTCATCGGTACGGACCTCGGACCCGGCTCCCTCACCGAATCCGGCTACCCGAGGACGGTGCGCAGATGGCGCCGCGGCACACCACTCGAAGCGGCCGACATGGTCTTCGAGGGCGAGACGCGGGACGTGGCGGTCGGGGGCCGGCACGACTCCACACCTGGTTTCGAACGGGACTTCGTCTTCCGGTCGATGGACTTCCACCACAGCGAGATATATCTCCTCGCCCCCGATTCCTCGCTCGTCAGGATCGAAGTCCCGGACGACGCCAGTGCGTATGCCCATCGCGAGCACCTGATCGTCATCCTGAAGTCCGACTGGCTCGGACAGCGGGCGGGCTCCATGCTGGCCTTCGGCTTCGACTCCTTCCTGGCGGGCGACCGCACCCCGGAAGTGCTGTTCACCCCGGACGCGCGGACGGCTCTGGCCGGGCACTCGTGGACCCGGCACCACCTGATCCTGGAGACGATGCGCGACGTCAGTACTCGCATCGAGGTACTCACCCCCACCCACGGCGCCGGATGGACACGCGAGCCGCTCGCGGACGTTCCCGCGCTGTCCGCCGTCACCGTGGTGGACACGGACCCGGACGTCTCCGACGAGTTCTTCCTGGACGTGTCGGGCTTCCTGCAGCCGTCCACGCTCCACCACGGGAGGATCGGGAGCCGCACGGAGGTGCTCAAACAGGCTCCGGCCCGCTTCGACGCGGCCGGCCTGACCGTGGAGCAGTTCTTCGCGACCTCCGAGGACGGCACGCAAGTGCCGTACTTCGTGATCGGCCCCGACCGTATCCGTAGAGCAGGGCCCCGCCCCCGCCCTGCTCTACGGATACGGCGGCTTCGAGGTCTCGCTCACCCCCTACTACGGCGCGGTGACGGGCCGGGCGTGGCTGGAGCGAGGCGGTACCCACGTGATCGCCAACATCCGGGGCGGTGGCGAGTACGGGCCGGGATGGCACCGGGCCGCGCTCGGCGCGGGCCGGGCACGGGCCTTCGAGGACTTCGCGGCCGTCGCCGCCGACCTCGTCACGCGGGGTATCACCACCCCGGCGATGCTGGGCGCCACGGGGGGCAGCAACGGCGGACTGCTCATGGGCGCGATGGTCACCGGCTACCCGGAACTCTTCGGCGCGATCGTCGCGCAAGTCCCGCTGCTGGACATGCTCCGCTTCCATGAGCTCCTGGCGGGTGCCTCCTGGATCGCCGAGTACGGTGACCCGGACAACCAGGAGGACCGATTGCACCTGCGCGGGCTCTCCCCGTACCACCGGCTTGCCGCGGGCCGGGCGTACCCACCCCTGCTCCTGACGACCTCCACCCGTGACGACCGCGTCCACCCGGGCCACGCTCGCAAGCTGGCCGCACGGATGCGCGAACTGGGCCACCGGGTGCTGCTCCACGAGAACACCGGCGGTGGCCACGCGGGCGCCGGGGACAACGAACAGGCCGCCCACAACAACGCTCTGATGCACACGTTCCTGTGGGAGCACCTTTCCCCGAAGGCTCCGCCCGCCCTCGGCTGACCCGAAGCCGGGCGCACCAGGGCCCTTACGGGGTGCAGGCTTCGGCGATCGACAGGCTGTTCTCGTAGAGGTGGTGCCGGGTGATGCGGCCGCCTTCCACGGTCAGGTGGAGTGCGAACGGGCCTTCGAAGGACTTGCCCGTCGACCGAACGGTTCCTGACAGGTGCCCCATCAGGACGGCGTCGGTGCCGTCGACCAGGAAGGCATCGACGGATGCGCGCGCGTCCTCGGGCACGGTATGCGCTGCCAACTCCGCTGCCTGGGAGGCGCATTCGGCGGCTGTGGACCGCGGTCGGATCCACGGGACCGCGGGGTTGTCGGCCAGCAGCCAGTCGACCTCATCGGCGAAGAGCGCGACGATCCGCTCGGTGTCCCCTGCCAGTCGGGCGGCAAGGAACTCCTGCACGACAGCCCGGGTGGCCGCGGCAACGGAACTCGTGGCCGGGGCCGAACTCGGTCTTTCGGCAGCGGGCTTGACGGTCATGTGGGCTCCTTGCGGCGGGGGCCGGCTACCGGCGGGGGTTCCCGTCGCTGTGCTCGATCCTGCCGGGGGAGGGGAGAGCCGTCGATTACCCCGGAGGTAATCCGCGGCCGGTACCAGTGCGCGTACCCCTCGGCGGAGGTCCGGGAAGAGGGAGCGCGCACGCCGAGAGCCCGGGGCGATCGGCTGATGGCCACGTCCGCGGCTGTCAGGTGCGCCCGCCGGTGAATCCCGTCCACTGCTGCCTCGGGACTCCGGTCCGTATCGGCAGAAGGGGTGCGCAGGCCCCGTCCGAGTCGCCACTCGCACGCCCGTGAGTGCGGACGGACTGCAGCGGCTCGGCGCACCCCGGCGCTTCGCCCGGCTTGGCCCGGCCCTTCGCGCTGTTTGTCCCCCGCCCTTCGCGCTGCTTCACGTGACCTCCGCTCCCAACAGCTCCCGGAACGCCCCGGCCCCCACCGCAGTCACCTTCACCGCCCGTCCGGAGCCGATCCGCCGCACCCACTGCTTCTCCAGTGCCGTGGCGCACAGGGCCGCTCCCAGCGCCCCGGCCAGATGCGACCGGCGCTCGGTCCAGTCCAGGCAACTGCGCACCAGGGGCCGGCGGGCACCCGCGGGGTGCCGGTAGCCCAGAGCGTCGGCCAGCCAGGTCACGCCTGCCGGAGTGACGGCCGGCCCGGCGCCGTCGGAGACCAGACCGCGGGAGACCATGGCGTCGGCCAGGCCCACCCCCAGTTCACCGGCCAGGTGGTCGTAGCAGGTCCGGGCTCTCGCCTCGGCGCCCGCCTGCACCGATTGGCGCAGGTTCCGCGGGCGAGGAGTGCTGGGCGCGTATGAGGCGATGGCCTCGATCAGGGCGGCCGCCTCCGGGCCGGCCAGCCGCACATAGCGGTGGCGGCCCTGCCGCTCCTCGGCCAGGAGACCACCCTCGACGAGACGGGTGAGTTGCTCGCTCGCGGTGGACGCGCCGACTCCGGCACTCCGGGCCAGTTCGCCCGCGGTCCAGGCGCGGCCGTCGAGCAGGGCCTGACAGAAGGTGGCCCGGGTGTGGTCGGCGAGCAGAGCGGCGGTCTCGGAGAGTGAGGACATACACCAATGATGCCGCCGGCACGGTTCGGGCCGCGCCGAACCGTGCCGGTCCCGGAGGCGGAGCCCTGACGCACACGCACGACGCATAAGTCCGGTCGCTTCGAGAACGCGCGGCCGACTCCTGCCGGCCCGGCCCTCACTCCGTTCGCCTGCCTGCCTGCAGCGCCGGACCGGCCCTCTGCTGCCGCCCAACGCCTGTGACTACGCTTCCGCGGCAGCACCGCCGGCCGAAGGCTTCACTGCCGTGGGCACCACGAGCCTGGGCGCGGCCGCTGCCGCCGGGCTGCCGGACGGGGCCGCGACGCGCCTCGCCCTGTACGAACAGGACGGCGCCGATGGGGTGTTCGTACCGGGGCTGCCGGATCCGGCCGACATCGCCGAGCGACCACGGCGCTCTCCGTACCGCTGAACATCCTGTACACACCGACCTGTCCCGCGCTCTCCGAACTGACCGCGCTGGGCGTGTGCGGGGTCGGCCCCGTCTCGCTGCTCCACCGCAGGGCGCTCGCGGCGGCGGCGAACACGGCGACCGCCGTCCGGGACGGGCGGCCGACGGATCCGAGTGCCCCGGCCTGCGCCGAGGTTCAGGAACCGGCCCGGGCCGGGCGGCGCCCCGCGGGGTCGGGGCCTGCGTGAGCCGGCTCCGCGGCCGGCATGCCGATCCGGTCCGGTGCACATCCGCGGCGGCTCGACCGGCCGGCGCCGCAAGGCCCGTACGGCTGCTCGACCGCTGCCCGAAACGCCCGAGCCGCACTGCTCCCGCCTGCCCGGCCGCCGTCCCCGTCCTCTTCGGCATCCTCTTCAACGGCGGTGTCTCCGCAGGCGGGGGCCGCTCCGGAACGGCAGGTGTCGCCATGCGGTCCGACTGTCCGAAAGGTACGGTGCCCGGACCGGCACGGAGGAGGAATGGGACATGGCCAGCACGGTGACCGACGGTCTGCCGCACCTACGCGAGGACCTTGCCGACTTCTACCGGGACCTGCACCGCCACCCGGAGTTGTCCCTTCAGGAGACCCGGACCGCGGCTCTGCTGGCGCAGCGCCTGCGGGACGGGGGATTCGACGAGGTCACCGAGCAGGTGGGCGTCACCGGCGTGGTGGGCGTCCTGCGTAACGGGGAGGGGCCGGTGGTGATGCTGCGCGCGGACTTCGACGCGCTGCCGGTCGAGGAGAAGACCGGCCTGCCGTATGCCAGCACGGTCCGGGCCGTGGACGCCGACGGCCACGAAGTGCCCGTGATGCACGCCTGCGGGCACGACATGCACGCCGTCTGCCTGACCGGTGCCGCCGCCCTGCTCGCCGGGGCCCGCGAGCAGTGGAGCGGCACCTTGCTGGTTGTCTTCCAGCCGGCCGAGGAACTGGCGGTCGGCGCACGCGGAATGGTCGACGACGGGCTGTTCGAACGCTTTCCCGAGCCGGACATCGTCCTGGGCCAGCACGTCGGCCCCCTGCCGGCCGGATTCATCGGTTACGGCAACGGGCCGTTGATGGCGGGCGCCGACTCGGTGAACATCACGCTCCACGGCCGGGGCGGCCACGGATCCAGGCCGGAGGCGGCGATCGATCCGGTGCTGATGGCGGCCAACGTGGTCACCCGGCTTCAGGGCATCGTCGCCCGCGAGGTACCCCCGGCAGAGACCGCCGTGGTGACGGTGGGGCGACTGAAAGCCGGCACCAAGGACAACATCATCCCGGACACCGCCGAACTGGGTGTCAACATCCGGGCCTTCACCCCGGCCGTGGGCGACCTGGTCCGCAACGCGGTGGAGCGCATCGTGGCGGGGGAGTCGCGGACGAGTGGTGCGCCGAAGCCGCCGGAGTTCACCTGGTTCGCTTCCGCGCCCGCGCTCGTCAGCGAACCGGAGGCGACGAGGACCACAGTCGCGGCGTTCTCCGAACACTTCGGTGCGCAGCGGATTCTGCCGATGCCACAGGTGAACGCGAGCGAGGACGTGGGCGTGTTCGGCGAAGTGCTCGGGGTGCCGACGGTGTTCTGGTTCTGGGGCGGCCTGGAGACGGAGCCGACGGTCGCCGCGTTCACCGAGGGACGTATGGACGAGTTGCCCGGCAACCATTCCGCGGTCTTCGCACCGGTCGTCGAACCGACGTTGAGCACCGGTGTGGAAGCCCTGGTCGTGGCGGCGCTGACCTGGCTCGGCAAGGCGTAGGGACGACGCCTCCTCCCTCGGGCACGGACGGAGCCGCTGCTGTCCCGGCCTGGGGGCCGATGGCATCGGCCGGGCACGGGACCGGGGCCCACAAGGGCGCCGGTCCCGTGCGCAATATGGTGTGGGCGGCGTCGTGTTCGGACTCCAATCCCACGGCCCACCGCCCACCCCGTACTCGTGCAGTGCTTCGAGCGCGCGCCGTGTCTCCGCCGGGCCCCGTTCCTCACCCCGTGCGGAGCCACGGCTCGTGGTCCGGCCGCCTCAGACGGACTCCGAGTGCGCCCCTTCGGGCTCCGGCGACGCGAACTGCGTCCGGTACAGCTCCTCGTACCGGCCCCCCACGGCCAGCAGCTCGGTGTGGGTCCCGCGCTCGATCACCCGGCCCTCCTCGACGACGAGGATCAGATCGGCCGCTCGCACCGTCGACAGCCGGTGCGCGATGACCACCGCGGTACGCCCCTCCAGCGCCTCGGCCAGGGCCTCCTGTACCGCGGCCTCCGACGTGGAGTCGAGATGGGCGGTCGCCTCGTCGAGGATGACCACGCGCTGGCGGGCCAGCAGCAGCCGGGCGATCGTCAGCCGCTGGCGCTCACCACCGGAGAGCCGGTATCCGCGTTCGCCCACGACCGTGTCGAGCCCGTCGGGCAGCGAGGCCACGAGACCGTCGAGGCGGGAGCGCCGCAGCGCGTCCCAGATGTCTTCCTCGGTGGCCTCCGGCCTGGCCAGGGTCAGATTGGCGCGGACCGACTCATGGAAGAGGTGCCCGTCCTGGGTGACCATCCCGAGCGTCTCGCGGATCGACTCGGCGGTCAGTTCGCGTACGTCGATGCCGCTCAGGCGTACGGCACCGGAATCGGCGTCGTACAGCCGTGGCAGCAGCTGTGCGATCGTCGACTTGCCGGCGCCGGACGAGCCGACCAGGGCGATCATTTGGCCGGGTTCGGCACGGAAGGAGACCTTGTGCAGGACCTCCGTACCCCCGCGGGTGTCGAGCGTCGCGACGTCCTCGAGCGAGGCGAGCGAGACCTTGTCGGCCGACGGATAGCCGAAGGAGACGCTGTCGAACTCCACCGAGACCGGCCCCTCCGGCACCCTGCGCGCATCCGGCTTCTCGGCGATCAGCGGCTTCAGATCGAGGATCTCGAAGACCCGCTCGAAGCTCACCAGCGCGCTCATCACCTCGACCCGGGCACCTGCCAGCGCCGTCAGCGGGGCGTAGAGCCGGGTCAGCAGCAGGGCCAGGGCCACGACGGCGCCCGGCTCCAGGCTGCCGCGCAGTGCGTAGTGGCCGCCGAGTCCGTAGACGAGGGCCAGGGCCAGCGCGGAGACCAGGGTGAGCGCCGTGATGAACGTGGACTGCGCCATGGCCGTACGGATGCCGATGTCACGGACCCGGCTCGCGCGGGCGGCGAACTCGGCGGACTCGTCATCGGGCCGGCCGAACAGCTTGACGAGTGTGGCGCCGGGGGCGGAGAAACGCTCGGTCATCTGTGTGCCCATGGCCGCGTTGTGAGCAGCCGCCTCGCGCTGCATCCGTGCCATGCGGGAGCCCATCCGGCGGGCGGGCACGACGAACACCGGCAGCAGGACGAGCGCGAGCAGGGTGATCTGCCAGGAGATCGTCAGCATCACCGTGAGTGTCAGCAGCAGGGTCACCAGATTGGAGACCACCCCGGACAGAGTGTTGCTGAACGCCCGCTGCGCCCCGATCACGTCGTTGTTGAGCCGGCTCACCAGGGCGCCGGTGCGGGTCCGGGTGAAGAAGGCGACGGGCATCCGCTGGACGTGGTCGAAGACGGCCGTACGCAGATCCAGGATCAGGCCCTCACCGAGGGTGGCCGACAGCAGACGGGTCAGCAGACCGAGCCCCGCCTCGGCCACGGCGATCACGGCGATCAGCACCGCGAGCCGGGTGACGGTGCCGTTGGCCCCGCCCATGACGATGGCGTCGACGACCTTGCCGGCCAGCACCGGCGTGGCCACCGCGAGCAGAGCCATGACGACGCTCAGCAGCAGGAAGCGGTAGAGCTCACGTCGGCGCGGCCGGGCGAAGGAGGCGATCCGGCGCACGGTGGCCCTGGAGAAGGGCCTGCGGTCCTGTTGGGCGTTCATCGCGCTGTGCAGCGATGACCAAGCGGTGACTTCCATACTCATGCGGTACCTCCGGGGTGCGGGAAAGCCTGCGTGGCTCCCGGACACGGACCGGGGCGCAGAAGGAACGCTATGACCTCAAGCGCGCTTGAGGTCAACGGATGTCTCGGTGAGGCCGGGGAAAGCGCGGCTCCGGAGAGCAAAGAACGCGACAAGAGCGCAGGTCGGCCCCGTGGACGCCCAATCCGCGGTGCCGTCTGCGGCAGCGTATGCGGACCACGTAGAATCGGCCCCTGTTTCCGGCCGAACGATGGCAAACACAACCGATTGAGGCAGTGCGACGTGAGTTTCACCGACAGTACCGATGCACCGATCTACGCCGGACTCGTGGAAGAACACGGGGATGTGCCGGCCGAGGTGCGCCGGGTGGCTGAGGAGACGCTGCGCGAGGCCGACCGGGCCATCGACTTCAGTGACGTGCACAGGGCGGCTGCCTACCGGTAGCAGTCGGGGCCAACACCGAGTAACCCGGAGCAACCCCCCGCCCACGGTGCGGGGGCC
>NZ_JBEOVJ010000116.1:0-21735 GCF_040295435.1 Streptomyces sp. NPDC002809 | reverse complement strand
TCAGCCGCGTCATACAGGAAACCACCCTCACGCGTCACCGTACGATTCGGCTTCCCCGGCTCCGGATCGTAAAGCCCCTCCACATCCCACCCACGGTCCACCGGAAACCCCGACACACCGTCCCGGCCCTCCGCCACCAGATCCCACAACTCATCCGGAGAACCCACACCACCCGGATAACGACACGCCATCCCCACGATCGCGATCGGCTCGGTGGCGTCGACGGTGAGCCGGTCGTTGGCCGAGCGGAGTCGTTCGTTCTCGACCATGGTCGTGCGGAGGGCGGCGACCAGCTGCTCTACAGATGTTTCCATGATGTTCTCAGCCCTCGCTCGGGTTCCGGGTCGGGTCGGCGGACGCGAGCGCGGCGCGCACCAGGTCGTCGACGTCCATGGTCCTGATCGCTTCGCCGGCCTGTGCGGCCCCGCCCTGTGGGGCGCGTGTGCCGGATTCGGTGGCGGGTGCGGGTGCCGCGGGTCGGGCGGCGAGTTTCAGCAGTGCGTCCAGCAGGCCGGACTCCCGGAGCGCGTCGACCGGGATGTCCGCGAGGGCCTGCCGGATGGAGGCGTCGGTCTCCGCGCCCCCCGGGCCGCTCTGCGCGGGGGCGGGTGCGGTGCCGGCAGGTGTGTCGGGCGTGTTCTCGTCGAGGCCCGGCGGGAGTTCGTCGAGGAGGAAGTCGGCCAGTACCGCCGGGCTGGGGTAGTCGAACATGAGGGTCGCCGGGAGTCGGAGGCCGGTGGCCTTCTGCAGCCGGTTGCGCAGATCGATTGCGGCGAGCGAGTCGAGGCCGAGCTCGGTGAAGCCCTTGGAGACGTCGATGGTGGCCGGAACGCTGTGACTGACCCCGGCGACCTGCTCGCGCACGACGTCCAGGACGGTGCGCCTGCGCTCGGCGGCCTTCATGCCTGACAGCCTTTGTTCCAGGGTCAGTCCGGAGGCGGCGGGGGCGGCCACCGCGGTGACGGCGGGCGCCCGCACCTCCTTGCGGGCGGTGGGCCGTTCCGGTGCTCCGAGCACGTCCTTCAGCAGGTGCGGCGGTTCGGCCGTGGCGTGCTGGTCGCGTTCCACCCGGATCGGTACGAGCACGGGCCGGTCGAGTTCCAGGGCCTCGTCGAGAAGGGCAAGGCCTTCGGCGGTCGGCAGCGCCGGCATGCCCATGGTGCGCATGCGTCGCAGGTCGGCGTGGGTGACCCCGCCCCCGAGGCCCGTCCTGGTCTCCCAGAGGCCGAACGCCAGCGACGTACCGGGAAGTCCGGCCGCGCGGCGGTGTGCGGAGAGAGCGTCCAGGAAGCGGTTGGCCGCGGCGTAGTTGCCCTGGCCGATGCCGACGACCAGGCCGGCGCAGGAGGAGAAGAGGATGAACGCCTTCAGGTCCATGCCGCGTGTCGCCTCGTGCAGATTCCAGGCCGCGTCCACCTTGGGGCGCATCACCGTGTCGATCTGTGCGGGGGTGAGGGCGGCGAGCAGCGCGTTGTCCATGACCGCGGCCGCGTGGACCACCGCCGTCAGCGGGTGTGCGGCCGGTATCGCGGTCAGCAGTTCGTCGACGGCCGCGCGGTCGGACGTGTCGCAGGCCGCGAGGGTGACGCGAGCGCCGAGTCCGTGCAGTGCGTCGCGGAGTTCGGTGGCTCCGGGTGCGTCCTTGCCGCGCCGTCCGGCGAGCAGGAGATGGCGTACGCCGTGCCGTTCCACCAGGTGGCGGGCGACGACGGCGCCGAGACCGCTGGTCCCACCGGTGATCAGTACGGTCCCTTCGGCGTCCCAGGGCAGGGGCACCGTGGGTGCTGTCGCCGGAACCCGGGCCAGCCGGGGCACCCGTACCTCGGCGCCGCGCAGGATCGCTTCGGGTTCACCGGACGCGGCCACGGCGGGCAGCGACTCGCGGGCCGTGGCACTGCCGTCGGAGTCGACGAGGACGAACCGGCCGGGGTACTCCTCCTGGGCGGCGCGCAGCAGCCCCCACACCGGAGCCTGGACCAGGTCCGCGGCGGTGTCGCTCTCCTCGACGGGGAGTGCGTCACGGGTGACCACCATGAGGCGGGACCGTGCGTACCGCTCGTCCGCGAGCCATGACTGGAGCGTGGCGAGGACCTGTCCGGTCACGGAGCGGACGGCCGCCGGGATGTCGTCGTGCTCAGTGGACCGAGGCACGGGCAGGACGACGACGTCGGGGACCGGGGCGCCACCGGTCAGCGCGGCACCGAGGGCGGAGAGGTCACGGTGGGCGGTTCCGGGTCCGGCGGCGGGAGTGTCTCCGGGACCGGCGCCGAGCACCGCCCAGCGGTCCGTGGCCGCGGCGACGGCCGCGCCGAGGGGCAGTTGCTGGGTGACCAGCTGGAACACGGTCTCGTGCTCACCGCCGCCACCCGCGGCGGCGGCCGCGTTGACCTTGGCCGCGGTGACGGGGCGGACCACGAGGGAGTCGATCGTGGCGACCGGGGTGCCCATGGGGTCGGTGAGTTCGAGGCGTACCGCGTCCGACCCCTGTGACCGGTGGGATTCGACGGCGGTGATGCGTACCCGCAGCCGCGAGGAGCCTGCGGCGTGCAGGGTGACGCCGGACCAGGCGAACGGCAGCTGGGTGCCGCCGACGTCCTGGGGGCGGCGCCCGTCCATGAAGTCGGTCGCGCTCAGCGCCGCGTCGAGGATCGACGGGTGGAGACGGAAGTCCTTGCCGACGTCCAGGGAGTCCTCCGGCAGGGACACCTCCGCGAACGTCTCGCGGCCCCGGGACCAGATGCCGCGCAGGCCCCGGAACATGGGGCCGTAGCCGTAGCCCTGACCGGTGAGGTAGTCGTACACACCGGAGATGTCGACCTCGGTCGCGCCCGTGGGCGGCCAGTCGGCCGGGGCGGGGGCAAAGGTGCCGGCGGGCGGCGCCTGTCCGCTGCCCGGGGCGAGCACGCCGCTGGCGTGCTTGCTCCAGGGTGCGCCGGCCGGGGCGTCGTCGGCGCGGGAGTAGACGGCGAGTGAGCAGCGCCCGCCCGCGTCGGGTGCGTCGACGACGACCTGGACGGCGAGTCCGCCGTGGGGCGGGAGTGGCATCAGTGCCTCGATGGTGAGTTCCTCCACCACCTCGCAGCCGACCTCCTCACCGGCCCGGATGGCCAGTTCGATGTAGCCGGTGCCGGGCAGCAGCACGGTCCCGAGGACGTCGTGGTCGGCGAGCCAGGGGTGGGTGCGGACCGAGAGGCGCCCGGTGAGCACCACACCGCCGGCCTCCGGGGAGGCGACCACGGCACTGAGCAGCGGGTGCTCGGCCGCGGTCTGGCCGAGGCCGGTCACATCGCCGCCGACGGGATCGGGGGCGTCGAGCCAGTACGTGGTCCGGTCGAAGGCGTACGTGGGCAGCTCGACCTTGCGGCCGCCGCGACCGGCGAGGACATCGGCCCAGCTGATGCCGGGTCCGGCGACGTGCAGCCGGGCAAGGGCTGCGAGCAGGGTGGGAACCTCCGGCCGGCCCTTGCGCAGGGCGGGCACGGTGAGGGTGTCGGGCGAGTGGTGCGCGGTGGCCTCGGCGAGTGCGGTGAGCACCGCGTCGGGTCCGAGTTCCACGAAGCGGGTGACGCCCTGGCTCGCGAGGTGGGCGATGCCGTCGTCGAAACGGACGGCCTCACGCACGTGACGTACCCAGTACTCGGGCGACGTCAGCTGCTCGGCGGTCGCTTCGGTTCCGGTCACATGGGACACGACGCGTATCGAGGGGGCGTTGTACGAGAGTGTCTCGGCGACCTTCCGGAACGCGTCGAGCATGGGTTCCATGAGCGGTGAGTGGAAGGCGTGCGACACGGCCAGCCGCTTCGTCCGGCGCCCCAGCGCGGCGAAGTGCTCCGCGACCGCGAGCGTCTCCTTCTCCGCCCCCGACACCACGACGGCCGACGGACCGTTCACCGCCGCCAGCCCCACGTCGCCGTTCAGCAGCGGAAGCACCTCGTCCTCCGACGCGGCCACCGCCACCATCACCCCGCCGGCCGGGAGCGCCTGCATCAACCGGCCGCGTGCCACAACCAGTTCGGCAGCGTCCGGCAGCGACAGCACGCCCGACACATGCGCGGCCGTGATCTCACCGATCGAATGCCCCGCCACCACATCGGCGCGTACGCCCCATGAATCCACCAGCCGGAACAACGCGGTCTCGACCGCGAACAGACCGGCCTGAGCGAACATCGTCCCGTTCAGCAGACCGGCGTCCTCACCCCACACCACCTCACGCAGGGAGCGGCCCAGCCGGGCGTCCAGTTCGGCCACCACCGCGTCGAACGCCTCCGCGAACACCGGAAACGCCCCGTACAACTCGCGGCCCATGCCGAGCCGCTGCGCACCCTGCCCCGTGAACAGGAACGCCGTCAGACCCTCCGCGGATGAACCCGCCGACGTGACGACATCCGCGCTCTCCCGGCCCGCCACCAGATCCGACAGCGCACGCACCGCCGCCTCACGATCCGCGGACAGCACCACCGCACGGTGATCCAGCACCGCACGCGTCGTCGCCAGCGAGTGACCGATATCCACCAGCGACTCGTCGGGGTGGGCCTCCGCATGGGCGAGAAGGCGCTCGGCCTGCGCCGTGAGCGCCGTGGCGCTCCGCGCGGAGAGCGGCAGCGGTACGACGGGCAGCGGGGCGGGTGAAAGCGGGGCGGCGGTGCCGTCCGGTTCGCCCTCCTCGGCCGCCGGTGCCTCTTCGATGATGACGTGGGCGTTGGTTCCGCTGAGCCCGAAGGAGGAGACGCCTGCCCGTCGGGGCCGGTCGTGCGCCGCCCAGGTGACCGGCTCGGTCAGCAGTCGTACGCCACCGGCCTCCCAGTCCACCTGCGGTGACGGCTCGTCGACGTGCAGGGTCCGGGGCAGCAGGCCGTTGCGCAGGGCCATCACCATCTTGATGACTCCGCTGACACCTGCGGCGGCCTGGGCGTGCCCGATGTTCGACTTGACCGAGCCGAGCCACAGCGGGCGGTCGGCGGGCCGGCCCTGACCGTACGTGGCGAGCAGGGCCTGCGCCTCGATCGGGTCGCCGAGCCGGGTGCCGGTGCCGTGTCCCTCCACCGCGTCCACGTCGGCGGGGGTGAGCCCCGCGGCCGACAGGGCCTTGTGGATGACGCGCTGCTGGGAGGGGCCGTTGGGGGCGGTCAGACCGTTGGAGGCGCCGTCCTGGTTGATGGCACTGCCCCGGACCACCGCGAGGACGGGGTGCCCGTTGCGGCGGGCGTCGGAGAGGCGCTCCACCAGCAGGAGCCCGACACCCTCGGACCAGCTCGTGCCGTCGGCGGCGCCGGCGAACGCCTTGGAGCGTCCGTCGGCCGCGAGTCCGCGCTGCCGGCTGAAGTCGACGAAGATCTCCGGGGTCGGCATGACCGTGACACCGCCCGCCAGGGCGAGGTCGATCTCACCGGTACGCAGCGCCTGGCAGGCCATGTGGAGGCTCACCAGGGAGGAGGAGCAGGCGGTGTCGACCGTGACGGCGGGCCCTTCGAGGCCCAGCGCGTAGGCGACGCGGCCGGAGGCGATGCTGCCCGCGCTGCCGTTGCCGAGGTAGCCGGCCAGGTCGTCGGGAACATCGGTGACCCGGCTGCCGTACTCGTGGTACATCACACCGGCGTACACACCGGTCTGGCTGCCGCGCAGCGTCTCCGGGTCGATTCCGGCGCGCTCGAACGTCTCCCACGCGGACTGGAGCAGCAGGCGCTGCTGCGGGTCCATCGCGAGGGCCTCGCGCGGCATGATGCCGAAGAACTCGGGGTCGAACTCGGCCGCGTCGTAGAGGAATCCGCCTTCGCGCACATAGGTGCGGCCGGGGAGTCCCGGCTCGGGGTCGTAGAGGGCGTCGGCGTCCCAGCCACGGTCCGCGGGGAAGTCGCCGATGGCGTCGACACCGTCGGCGACGAGGTCCCACAGGTCCTCGGGTGAGCGGACGCCTCCGGGGAAGCGGCAGCTGATGGCGACCACGGCGATCGGGTCGTCGTCGACGGCCGCGCGTGGGGTGGCGGCGGGAGCGGCCGTGGTGGTCGCGCCGGTGAGCAGGGTGTCGAGATGTCCGGCCACCGCACGGGAGTTGGGGTAGTCGAAGACCAGGGTCGCGGGCAGTCGCAGCCCCGTGGAGCCGACCAGCAGGTTACGCAGTTCCACGGCGGCGAGGGAGTCGAATCCCTGGTCGCGGAAGGCCGTGTCGGGTCCGACCGCCTCGGGGGTCGGCTGGCCGAGTACGGAGGCCACCTGGGTGCGGACCGTGTCCAGCAGGATGCGGGCCCGCTCGTCGGGGGTCGCACCGGCCAGGCGGCGTTCCAGGGCGGAGCCGGTGGCGGCTGCCCGGACGGTGCGGCGGGCGGGGGTACGGACCCGGCCGCGCAGCAGTGCGGGCACCTCGTCGCTGCGGGCGGCGAGCGCCGCCGCGTCGATGGCGAGGGGGACGACGACCGTGTCCTCGGCGACGAGGGCGGCGTCGAAGAGTTCCAGACCCCGGTCGGCGGGGAGGGCCGGCAGACCGAGCCTGCGCATCCGCTCCAGGTCGGCTTCGGTGAGGTCGCCGCCGAGCCCGGTGCTGACCTCCCACATGCCGAACGCGAGGGACGTCGCGGGCAGTCCGGCGGCCGCGCGATGGGTGGCGAGCGCGTCCAGGAAGACGTTGGCCGCCGCGTAGTCGGCCTGTCCGGCAGCGAGGACGAGGCCGCCTGCCGAGGAGAACATGACGAACGCGGTGAGATCGGTGTCCCTGGTCAGCTCGTGCAGATGCCAGGCGCCCTCGGCCTTGGGGCGCAGGACGGCGTCGAACCGTTCGGGCGTGAGGCTGCCGACCAGGCCGCCGTCGGCGACCGCCGCGGCGTGCACGACGGCGCGCAGCGGGCGGTCGGCGTCGATCCCGGCGAGCAGGGCGGCCAGTCCCTCGCGGTCGGCCACATCACATGCGGCGATCTCCACCCGGGCGCCGAGACCCGTCAGTTCGGCGGCCAGTGCCTCGGCACCGGGCGCCGCCATGCCGCGTCGGCCGGCCAGGAGGAGATGCCGTACGCCGTGCCCGGTGACGAGGTGACGCGCGACGAGTGCGCCGAGGCCGCTGGTGCCTCCGGTGATCAGTACGGTGCCCTCGGTGTCCCACGGGGCGGACCGTGCGGGATCGGGGGCGGTGGCACGGCCCAGTCGCGGCACCCAGGACTCGCCGCCGCGCAGGGCGGATTCGGGCTCGCCGGACGCGACGGCAGCAGCGAGGGCGGCAGCCGTCGCCTCGGACTCGTCCTCGACGTCGAGGAGGTGGAACCGCCCCGGGTTCTCGGCCTGTGCGGCACGCACCAGACCCCATACGGGGGCCTGGACCGGGTCCACGTCCTCGGCGGACCGCACGGGCACGGCACGCCGGGTGACGACGACGAGGGGGGCGGTGCCCGCCTCGGGGTCGGCGAGCCGGTCGCGTATCTCGCCGAGCACCCGGTGGGTGAGGGCGCGCACGGCGGCCGGGACGTCCTGGCCCTCGGGCGGTGCCGGGCAGTGCAGGACGGTGTACGCGGAGGCGGTGCCGGTCTTCGCGGCGGCGGGCTCCGTCCGCTGCCAGACGATCCGGTGGAGGGCCGCGGAGGATGCGCCCGAGGCTGCGGCGATCTGCTCCGGCGAGACCGGGCGGGAGACGAGCGACTCCACGGTGGCCACCGGTGCGCCGCTCTCGTCGGCGACCAGGATGGCGGACACCTCGTCGCCGCGAATCCGCTGGATGTGGACGCGCAGCGAGGGGGTTCCGGCGGCGTGCAGGGTGACGCCGTTCCACGAGAAGGGCAGCAGGGTGGCCGCGTCGGCGGCCGGGTCAGTCAGCAGATCGGCGTGCATGGCCGCGTCGAGGAGCGCGGGGTGCAGCCCGAAGGCCGGCGCCTCGTCGCGGGCGGCACCGTCGAGTGCCACCTCGGCGAACACGTCGTCGCCGCGCCGCCAGGCCGCGCGCAGGCCCTGGAAGGCGGGGCCGTAGGCGTAGCCGCGCTCGCGCAGCCGCTCATAGGCGGATGCGACGTCGACCGGGGTGGCACCGGCCGGCGGCCACTGGGTGAGGTCGAAGGCGGGTTCGGATGCCTCGCGGGTGAGGGTGCCGTGGGCATGTCTGGTCCACGGAGCGTCCGGGTCCGAGGAGCCGCGTGAGTGGATGCTGACCGTGCAGGCGCCTGAGGGGTCCGGTGCGCCGACGACGACGCGCAGGGCGACACCTCCCCGGGCCGGCAGCGTCAGCGGCGCTTCGAGGAGAAGCTCCTCGATCCGGCCGCAGCCGACGTGGTCGCCCGCCCGGATCGCCAGCTCGACGAAACCGGTGCCCGGCAGCAGCACGCTGCCCAGTACGCCGTGGTCCGCGAGCCACGGCTGGGTGCCGGTCGCGAGCCGCCCCGTGAGGACGACCCCGCCGTCGTCCGGCGTCGCCACCGCGGCGCTCAGCAGGGGGTGGGTGACCGCTTCGAGACCGACTGCGTCCAGGTCGCCGGGGGCGGTGGCCAGGTCGAGCCAGTAGCGCTGGTGCTGGAAGGCGTAGGTGGGCAGGTCCGGGCCCTGTCCGATGCCGTGGAGACCGAAGAGGGCGTCCCACGCGACGGTGACACCTCGTGCGTGGGCGCGGCCGACGGCGGCGAGGAGTTCGCGGGCCTCGGGCCGGTTCCGTCGCAGCGACGGGACGAACGCCGTCGCCTCCGTGTCCTGGACGCAGTCCTGGCCCATCCCGCTGAGCACGGCGTCCGGTCCGATCTCGATGTACGAGGTGACACCGCGGTCCTCCAGGAACCGGACCGCGTCTGCGAACCGCACCGCTTCGCGGACGTGTCGCACCCAGTACTCCGGCGAGCCCCAGCCCTCGGACAGATCCCCGGACACACCCGACACCACAGGGATCGACGGGTCAGCGAACGACAGCCCGGAGACCACCGTCCCGAACTCCGCCAGCATCGGCTCCATCAGAGGTGAATGGAAGGCGTGAGACACCCTCAGCGCGCTTGTCCTGCGGTCCTGCGCCTCGAACGTCGCGACCAACTCGCGAACCGCCGCCTCCGTACCCGAGACGACGACGGACCGCGGACCGTTGACCGCAGCGATCCCCACCTCACCGTTCAGCAGCGGGAGCACCTCGGCCTCCGTCGCCTCCACCGCCACCATCGACCCACCGGCGGGAAGGGCCTGCATCAACCGACCCCGCGCAACGACGAGTTCGGCAGCGTCGGCCAAGGACAGCGCACCCGACACATGCGCCGCCGCAATCTCACCGACCGAATGGCCCACCAGGAAGTCCGGACGCACACCCCACGACTCCACCAGCCGGAACAACGCCGTCTCCACCGCGAACAGACCGGCCTGAGCGAACATCGTCCCGTTCAGCAGTCCGGCGTCCTCACCCCACACCACCTCACGCAGACTCACGCCCAACCGGGCATCCAACTCCGTGAGAACCGCGTCGAGCGCCTCCGCGAACACCGGGAACGCCCCGTACAACTCGCGGCCCATACCAAGCCGCTGCGCACCCTGACCCGTGAACAGGAACGCGACCTTGCCCTCGCTCACCGCGTCCCGCACCGGCCCGCCACCGGAGGCCAACGCCTCCAGTGCGGCGGAGAGTTCCGTACGGTCGGCGCCGATCGCGACGGCGCGGTGGTCCAGAGCGGCGCGGGTCGTCGCGAGGGCGTGGCCCGTCGCGGCGAGTGCGTCGTCGGGGACGGTCGCGAGGTGGCTGAGCAGGCGTGCCGCCTGGTCGCTCAGCGCGTCCGGGGTCCTCGCCGCGATCGGCCAGACGACCGGGCCGGGCGTGGAACCGGCCTGCTCGGGCGCGTCCTGCGGCGTGGTGGCGGGTGGTGCGATGGCGGGCGGCGTGGTGGCGGGCGGCTCCTCGATGATCACGTGGGCGTTGGTGCCGCTGATGCCGAACGACGACACGCCTGCGCGACGCGGACGGCCGTGCGCGGGCCAGGCGGTCGGGCCGGTCAGCAGCTCGACGGCGCCGGAATCCCAGTCCACCTGAGGGGACGGCTCGTCGGCGTGCAGGGTCGCGGGCAGGGTGCCGTGGCGCATCGCCTGCACCATCTTGATGATGCCCGCCACGCCGGCCGCCGCCTGGGTGTGGCCCATGTTGGACTTGATGGAGCCGAGCAGCAGCGGGCTGTCGGCGGCGGGGCGCTCCTGGCCGTACGTCTCCAGCAGCGCCTGGGCCTCGATCGGGTCGCCCAGAACGGTGCCGGTGCCATGGCCCTCGACGGCGTCGACATCGGCCGGAGTGAGGCCCGCGACGCTCAACGCGCGCCGGATGACGCGCTGTTGGGCCGGGCCGTTGGGGGCCGTGAGGCCGTTCGAGGCTCCGTCGGAGTTGACGGCGGAGCCCCGGACGATTCCGAGCACGCGGTGGCCGTTGCGTTCGGCGTCGGAGAGCCGCTCCAGCAGGAGCATGCCGACGCCCTCGCCCCAGCCGGTGCCGTCGGCGCCGCTGCCGAACGACTTGCACCGCCCGTCGGTGGCCAGGCCGCGCTGCCTGCTCATGTCGACGAAGGTGTCCGGGGTGGACATGACGGTGACGCCGCCGGCCAGGGCGAGGGCACAGTCGCCGCGGCGCAGGGCCTGGGCGGCCCAGTGCAGGGCGACGAGGGAGGACGAGCACGCGGTGTCGACGGTGACGGCGGGACCTTCGATGCCCAGGGTGTAGGCGACCCGTCCGGAGACCACGCTGGCGAGGCTGCCGTTGCCGTGGTAGCCGGCCACGTGCTCGGGCAGCGGGCCGAGCCGCAGCCCCCAGTCGTGGTACATCACACCGGCGAAGACACCGGTGTCACTGCCACGCAGGGAGTGCGGGTCGATGCCCGCGCGTTCGACGGTCTCCCAGGCGATCTCCAGCAGCAGCCGCTGCTGGGGGTCCATGGCCTGGGCCTCGCGGGGGCTGATGCCGAAGAACTCGGCGTCGAAGTCGGCCGCCCCGTAGAGGAATCCGCCCTGGTCCGTGAGGCTCTTGCCCGGCGCGCCCGGGTCGGTGTCGTGGATGTCGGTGGCCCAGCCGCGGTCGGTGGGGAATGCCGAGACGACGTCGCGTCCCTCCTCGACGAGCTGCCACAGCTCCTCGGGCGAGGTCACGCCGCCGGGGTAGCGGCAGGCCATGGAGACGATGGCGATGGGATCGTCGTCGGACGCGGTGGGGGCGGCCGGAGTGCGCCGCCCGGCCTGCCGCTCCGCGTCGCCGCCGAGCCGGGAGGCCAGGTGGTCGGCGAGGGCTCCGGGCGAGGGATAGTCGAAGACGAGCGTGGCCGTCAGTGGCAGACCGGTCGCGGCGCCGAGCCGGTTGCGGAGTTCGACGGCCGCGAGGGAGTCGAAGCCCATCTCGTTGAACGCCCTTGTGGTCAGGACGCGTTCGGGCCCGTCGTGGCCGAGGACTGCGGCCACCTGGGTACGTACCAGATCGAGCAGGGCCTCGCCGCGCTCCGAGCGGGTCAGGCCGCTCAGGCTCCGCGCGAGTGACTGTTCGACGCTGACCCCGCCGGCGCCCACGGCGCGGCGCGGCGGACGGACCAGGGCGCGCAGAAGGGCCGGGACGTCGTCGGCGCGGGCGTTGAGTGTGCGCAGGTTCAGCCGTACCGGCACGACGGCCGGGTGGTCGGCCGTGGTGATCGCACGGTCCAGGAGGGCGAGGTTCTCCGCGACGGACAGGGGCTGGAGGCCGAGGCGTTCGATGCGCCGCAGCGCGGCTTCGTCGAGGCTGCCGCCCATGCCGCCGGTGCCGGTCCACAGCCCCCAGGCGAGGGAGGTCGCGGGGAGGCCGAGGGGGGCACGGTGGGTGGCCAGGGCGTCGAGGAAGACGTTGGCGGCGGCGTAGTTACCCTGTCCCGCACCGTCCAGGAGGGTGGCGGTGGAGGAGAACAGGACGAACGCCGACAGGTCGTTGTCGCGGGTTAGCTCGTGCAGGTTCCACGCCCCGTCGGCCTTGGGCCGCAGGACGGTGTCCAGGCGGGCGTCGTCGAGGGAGTCGACCAGTGCGTCGTCGAGCACCCCCGCCGCGTGCACCACGGCGCTCAGTGGCAGCCGCTCCGGTACGGCGGCCAGCACGTCGGCCAGCGCCTCGCGGTCGGCGGCGTCGCAGGCCGCGATGACGACCTCGGCACCGAGTGCGGTCAGCTCGGCGCGCAGTTCCTCGGCACCGGGGGCGTCCGCGCCCCGGCGGCCGGTGAGCAGCAGTCCGCGCACACCGTGTGCGGTGACCAGGTGCCGGGCGACCGTGGCACCGACGCCGCCGGTGCCACCGGTGATCAGGACGGTGCCGTCGGTGCGCCAGGGGGTGGCTGCGGTGTCCGGCGCCTGTGTGGTGCGGGTCAGCCGTGGGGCGTGCAACCGACCGTCCCGCAGGGCGATTTCGGGCTCGTTCGAGCCGGCGGTGAGGCGCAGCAGTTCGTCGGTGCCGAGGGAGCCGTCGGTGTCGAGCAGGAGGAAGCGGCCGGGGTGTTCGGCCTGCGCCGAGCGCACCAGGCCCCAGACGGGGGCCTGGGCGAGTGCGGCCTGCTCGCCGGGGGCGGCGGCGACCGCGCCCCGGGTGAGTACGGTCAGGCGCCCGGTGGTGGACCTCTCGTCGGTGAGCCAGTCGTGTACGGCCGTCAGCGTGGTGCCGAGGACGGTGCGTACGTCGGCGGCGACGTCGGGTCCGGTCGGTGCGGGGCAGGCGTGGACGGCGGCGTCGGGGTTCGCCGGAGTGGCGGCGGGGGTCGGCAGCGGGGTCCACCGGACGTGGTGGAGCGCGTCGGGGTGGGCGGTGGCGGCCAGTCCGCCGGCCGCGAGGGGCCGGACGAGGAAGGAGTCGACGGAGGCCACCGGGGCTCCGGTGGCGTCGGCCAGTTCGAGGGTGACCTCGTCGGTGCCGGTGGCGGTGACGCGCACCCGCAGCGTGGTTGCGCCCGCCGCGTGCAGGGTGACGCCGGTCCAGGCGAAGGGCAGCAGGATGCGGCCGTCCGGGCCGTCCGTGGCGGCCGCTGTGGCGAAGTCCGTGGCGTGCAGGACCGCGTCGAGGAGTGCCGGGTGGAGTCCGTAGGCGGAGGCCGGGTCGCCTGCCGTGTCGGGCAGCCGTACCTCGGCGAAGACCTCGCCCTCCCCTGCCTTCCAGACCGCTCGCAGTCCGTGGAAGGCGGGGCCGTATCCGTAGCCCTGCGTGGCCAGGTCGCCGTAGAGGCCGGTGATGTCGACGGGTTCGGCGCCGGGGGGCGGCCAGGTGCCCGCCGCGAAGCCCGGGGCCGGTGGCGCGGACAGGTCCCCGGGGGCCAGGCGGCCGGTGGCGTGACGGGTCCAGGGTGCGTCGGCGGGGGCGTCCTCGTCGCGTGAGTAGAAGGCGACGGCGCGCCGGCCGGTGGTGTCGGGGGCGTCGACGACGATCTGGAGGGCGACGCCGCCCGTGGTGGGCAGGGTCAGCGGGGCCGCCATGACCAGTTCGTCGAGCCGTTCGCAGCCGGTCTGTTCACCGGCCCGGACCGCGAGGTCGACGAACGCGGTGCCGGGCAGCAGGACATGGCCGTCGATCACGTGGTCGGCGAGCCAGGGGTGCGAGCGCAGCGAGACCCGTCCCGTGAGGACGGCGCCCCCGGTGTCGGCGAGGCCCACCACCGCGCCCAGCAGGGGGTGGTCGGCGGCCATCTGGCCGAGCGCCGTCGCGTCCTGGGCGGCGTCGGGGGCGCTGAGCCAGAACCGCTCGCGCTGGAAGGCGTAGGTGGGCAGCTCGACGCGGTGGGCGCCGGCACCGGCGAAGAAGGCGTGCCAGTCGACACGCGTGCCGCGCGCGTGGGCGACGGCCAGGGCGCTGAGCAGCTGGTACGCCTCGTCGTGCCCGCGGCGCATGAGCGGGGTGAACACCGCGGACGGGTCGGCGCTCGCGCGGCCCATGGCGCAGAGCACCGGGTCGGGTCCGAGTTCGAGGAAGGTGGCGACGTCCCGGTCCGTGAGGGAGGCGACGGTGTCGTGGAAGCGTACGGGCGCGCTGATGTGCCGTACCCAGTACTCGGGGTCGGTGAGTTCCCCGGCGGTGGCGAGCCCGCCGGTGAGGGCGGAGACGACGGGGAGCTTCGGTGCGTTGTAGGTGAGGATCCGGGCGATCTGGCGGAACTCGTCGAGCATGGGTTCCA
The DNA here is from genome assembly GCF_040295435.1 of Streptomyces sp. NPDC002809. Taxonomy (NCBI): domain Bacteria; kingdom Bacillati; phylum Actinomycetota; class Actinomycetes; order Kitasatosporales; family Streptomycetaceae; genus Streptomyces; species Streptomyces sp. NPDC002809. Next base: position 7,654 of record NZ_JBEOVJ010000116.1, on the reverse strand, counting down.
TCAGCGGCGAGTGGAACGCGTGGCTGACCCGGAGCCGCTTGGTGCGGTGGCCGTCGGTCTCCAGCCGTGCGGCGAGGGCGGTGACCGTGTCCTCGTCCCCGGAAAGGACGACCGAGCGGGGGCCGTTGACCGCGGCGATGCTCACCGTGTCGCGGCAGCGCGCGAGGAGCGGCTCCACCGTCTCCTCGTCCGCCTCCACGGCGATCATGGCGCCGCCCTCGGGCAGTGCCTGCATCAGCCGGCCGCGTGCGGCGACGAGGGTGGCGGCGTCGTCGAGCGAGAGCACACCTGCGACGTGTGCGGCGGTCAGCTCGCCGATGGAGTGCCCGGCCACGTAGTCGGGGTGGACGCCCCAGGACTCCAGGAGCCTGAACAGGGCGACCTCGACGGCGAAGAGGGCCGCCTGCGCGTACATGGTGCGGTCCAGCAGGGCCGCCTCGGGGGTGTCCTCGTCGGCGAACAGGACGTCCCACAGGGAGCGGTCGAGCTGGAGGTCGAGGTAGCCGATGGCGTTGTCGAGGGCCTTGGCGTAGACCGGGTAGGCGTCGTACAGGCGGCGTCCCATGGCGAGGCGCTGGCTGCCCTGGCCGGTGAAGAGGAACGCGGTGCCGCCGCCGGTGACCGAGGTGAACACGCCGGGGGCGTCGCGGCCGTCCGCCACTGCGCGCAGCCCGTCGAGGAGGCCCGCGCGGTCGCCGGTGAGCACCACGGCGCGGTGCGGCAGCGCGGAGCGGGTGGTCGCCAGGGAGTGGGCGAGGTCGAGCGGCCGGGCGCCGGGGGTCCTCTCGATGTGTGCGAGCAGGCGTCGCGCCTGGTCGCGCAGGGCGGCGTCGCTCTTCGCCGAGAGCGTTGCCGGCAGGGGCCGTCCGTCCTCGGCAGGGGTGCCGTCGCCCTCGGCGGCGGCGCTCTGCGTGGTCTCGGCCGGCGGTTCCTCGACGACGATGTGGGCGTTGGTGCCGCTGACGCCGAAGGAGGAGACGGCGGCCCGGCGGGTGCGTTCGCCGGGCGTCCACGGTACGGGTTCGGTCAGCAGCCGGACATCCCCCGCCGACCAGTCGACGTTGGGCGAGGGGGCGTCCACGTGCAGCGTCGCGGGCAGCAGACCGTGGCGCATCGCCATGATCATCTTGATCAGGCCTGCCGAGCCCGCCGCCGCCTGGGTGTGCCCGATGTTGGACTTCACCGAACCGAGCCGGACCGGTCCCCCGGTGCGCTCCTGCCCGTAGGTGGCTATCAGCGCCTGGGCCTCGATCGGGTCGCCGAGCGTGGTGCCGGTGCCGTGCGCCTCGACGGCGTCGATGTCGCCGGTGGTGAGTCCGGCGTCCGCGAGTGCCTGGCGGATGACCTGGCGCTGGGCGCGGCCGCTCGGCGCGGTCAGGCCGTTGGACGCGCCGTCCTGGTTGATCGCCGTGCCGCGGATCACGGCGAGGACCGGGTGGTTGTTGGCCCGTGCGTCGGAGAGGCGTTCCAGGACGAACACACCGGCGCCCTCCGCGAACGCGGTGCCGTCCGCGGCGGCGGCGAACGCCTTGACCGTGCCGTCGGCTGCGAGACCGCGCTGCCGCGCGAACGCGGTGAACACGCCGGGGCTGCCCATGACGGCGACCCCGCCGGCCAGCGCGAGGGTGCACTCGCCGCGCCGCAGGGACTGGACGGCGAGGTGGATGCCGACGAGCGAACCCGAGCAGGCGGTGTCGACGGTCAGCGCGGGGCCTTCCAGGCCGAGCGTGTAGGCGACCCGGCCGGAGACCACGCTGGGTGCGTTGCCGCTGAGCAGGTATCCGTCCAGGCCGTCCGGCGCCTCGTGCAGGCGCATCGCGTACTCCTGCGGCTCGGCGGCGACGAAGACGCCGGTCCGGCTGGAACGCAGGGTCCGCGCGTCGATCCCGGCCCGCTCCACGGCCTCCCACACGGTCTCCAGCACGAGACGCTGCTGCGGGTCCATCGCGAGAGCTTCACGGGGGCTGACGGAGAAGAAGTCCGCGTCGAACTCGGCCGCACCGGACAGGAATCCGCCGTGCCGGGCGTAGGTGGTGCCGGGGGCCGTGGGGTCGTCGTCGAAGAGGCGGTCGAGGTCCCAGCCCCGGTCGGTGGGGAAGTCGTCGCGGACGTGGGTGCCGTCGGCGACGAGTTGCCACAGGTCCTCGGGGGACGACACATCACCGGGGTAGCGGCAGCCGATGCCGACGACGGCGATCGGGTCGTCGGTGGCGATGGCCGGTGCGAAGACCGGATCGGGCAGGTCGGGCAGGCCCAGGGCCTCGGTGCGCAGATGTGCAGCGAGGGCGGCCGGTGAGGGGTGGTCGAAGGCGACGGTAGGGGGCAGGGGCAGGCCGGTGGCCTCGATCAGCCGGGCGTGCAGCGCCACCAGCGCCACGGAGTCGAGCCCCAGCTCACGGAAGGCGCGTGCCGGGTCCACGGTCTGCGTGGCGTCCGGCCGGGTCTGCCGCAGTACGGCCGTGGTGCTCTCCCGCACCAGGTCCAGCAGCACCCGGGTCTGCTCCGAGGTGGGGAGGGATTCCAGCTCACGCACGAGTGCGGCCTGCTGCACCGTGCCCCCGTCCGGCACACCGTCGGTGCCAGAGACGAAGTTTTCCGACTCAGTCATCTGCACTCCACACAATTGTCGCCCGTCACCGGACGGAATTCACCAAGGAACCGCACCACTGCGGGTCACGCTATGAAGGCGAAAGGGCCGCGCACAGCCCCTACGGCCCCCCTAAGTCTCAGGAACTCTTCTGTGATTCGCCGCCGGAGAGGGACCGGATTCCGACCGGCGCGATGTCGCCACCGTCGCGGTCGTGGGTGTCACCGGATTCCAGCGCCATCCGGTCGAACGCCCTTTGTACGTAGGAGAGATCGGCGATCAGCCCGGTCGAGGTGACATCGCGGGCACGGGTCGGGCCGACGAGCCCGGCCAGCGGCAGCCGCCCGGTTCCGGCCCAGCGCAGCCGGCCGTCGCCGTCGATGTAGCTGCGGGCCCGGCCGTGGTTGTCCGGGTGCAGGCAGTAGGGGATGTCCAGAGCACCTTGTCTGAAGGCGAGTTCGAAGGCGTGCCCGATGTCCGGGGACAGTTCCAGTACGCCCTCGATCAGGGCCCTGGCCTCGGCGTATGTCTGCGAGTCCGACTCCGTGCGGGCCGGGCCGCCGGGCGGTGCCGTCCTCGCGGTCCTGGCCGCCGACTCCAGTGCGGCGACGTTCTCCGCGACGGTCGGGATCCGGCGGGATTCCGCCACCGTCTTCACGATGAGCCGTTCCGACCCGGAGTCGACCGCGAGGCGGGCCGCCTGGTCGAGCAGCAGATAGGCGCCCTCGTCCGTGGTCGGGTAGACGCCCATGTAGGCGTAGATGACCACGTGCCAGTTGGTCGTCGGAAGCAATTCCGCGCAGAGCCGCCGCAGAGCCGCGACCGCTTCCCGGTCCTGTTCCGGGTGGGTCTGCTGGGCATAACTGAGCGACACACTGCGTATTCCGTGCTGGCAGAAGAAAAGCGCTTCGAGCACACTGATCGCCACCAGCTGGCTCGGTGGGCACAATTGCCCGAGCATGCAGCCGCCGAACGTCTCCAGATGCGGTTCCACTCCGGATTCCCGCAGCTGTGCGAAATCCTCGGTGCAGCGGACCCAGTTCCGTACGGACTCGTCCAGCGGAGTACGTCCGTAGGGGAGGCAGTAGGAGACGGGGCCGCCCTCGGTGGCGTTGATCAGCGTCCTGCGCAGTGCGGCGAAGATGTCCCCCGGGACGGCCGATCCGTGCCGGACCTGGACCGGGAACGTCTCGTCCCTGATCCCCGCGAGGACCTGCCCGGTCACGGCCGTGTCGTAGCTGACGATGGGGTAGCCGTTGAGTCCGGCCCCGGCGCGCAAGGCGCTCTCCACGGAGGCGAGTTCGCCGACCCTCGTGTAGCTGTCGAGGGTGACGGTGCCGACCGTCGCGGCGTCGGCGGCACGGGTGGCGGCCAGCCCCGCGCGCATGGTGGCGGGGTCGCTGAACCCCATCCGGGGCTGCACCACCAGGTCACCTGCGCGGCCTCTCGCGCGGACGAAGGCTCCGAAGTCAACCGGGCGCGCCCCCTCGGCCGTCCGCCGGAGCGGGTGCGCGCCCGGTCTCACGCCCCGACCTCGGTGCGCTCCAGGGAGCGGGGTGCGGTGGAGAGCGTGCCGACGAACCGGCTGAACTCCCGTGCGGCGGTGGAGGCGTCGTCGAAGACGGCATCGAATCCGGCGGAGATCAGCTCGCCGATCGCCGCGTCGCTCTGCTGCCCGGCGACGCCGAGCTTGCCGCCGATGACCACGGGGGTCGAGGCCAGTTCACCGCAGGCGCGCAGCGCCTCGATGACGCGCAGCCCGTCCTGGTGGCCGTGCCCGTTGACGCTGCTGATGACCACCAGGTCGGGGGCGGTCTCCCGGCAGGCGTCCACGAGGACCCGGTCCGGGACGCACGGGCCCAGGTTGATCACCTCGTAGCCGAGCTCCTCGATGAGCAGCTGGAGGAAGACGAGGTTCCAGGTGTGCGAGTCGGAGGCCACGGTCGTGACGACCACGGTGCCGCGCCGGGCGCCTGCCGGACTCACGGTGCTCGTGGCGCCGTGCATGAGGCCGGTGCTCATTCGGTGCCTCCCTCGGCGGTGTTCGCGAACGGTTCGTCCAGGGCCGCGTAGGAGCGGCTGTGCTCGATCCGGGAGACGGACAGCACCGTGTCCCCCCGCACGACGACCTCGGTGGGTGCCGGGCGGCCCAGGAACATCAGCAGGCTGGCGGTCGGCCCGTACGCGCCGGCGTTGGGGATCGTCACCAGGTCTCCGGCGGAGAGTGCGGGCAGGTCGATCTCACGGCCGAGGATGTCGCCGGGTGTGCACAGCGGGCCCACCAGGCTGGCCGATTCGACGCACTCCCCCGAGTCGGTCCCGACGGCGACGGGCAGCAGCCGGCCGAGGCCCGACATGCCGCCGAAGGTGTTGATGCCCGCGTCGAGGATGACGAACTTGCGGCCGCGGCTGACCTTGACGTTGCTGACCGAGGCGACGAGCGTGCCGCTCGCCCCGACGAGGTAGCGGCCCGACTCGCAGGCGATCTCGGGGCCCTCGGTCCGCCACTGCGGGAAGTGGGTGTCCAGCGCGGCCGCGAGTTCGCCGCGCAGCTTCGGGTACGTCCCGCGGCTGCCGGGCACGGCGTACGGCACGGTGAAGCCGCCGCCGATGTCGAGGAAGCGCAGGGGGAGGTCCAGTTCGTGCTGGAGGCGGGCGGCCAGCTCGATGGTGTGCTGGAACTCGCCGACGAGGCTGTCCTCGTCCTTGGCATTGCTCAGCGGGAAGAAGTGCATCCCGGTGATGCGGACGCCCGCGACGGTCCGCAGCTCGGGGACCACGTCGGCCAGGGTCTCGCTGTCGAAGCCGAACTGCGAGGGCGTACCGGTCATCCGGATGCTGCTGGTGGCGCTGGCCGACGCGCTGTTGACGCGCAGCAGGCAGTCGGCGGTCACCCCGTGCGCCAGGGCGGCGTCGGCCACGTGGCGGACGTCGGAGACCGAGTCGGTGGAGAAGACGCGGACGCCCAGGCGGATCGCCTCGTCCAGCTCGCCCGGGGTCTTGCCGGGGCCGGTGTAGAGGCAGTCCTCGCCGCGGAAGCCGGCGGAGAGGGCCGACTCCAGTTCGCCGGTGGAGCTGATCTCGGGCCGGCAGCGGCGGCCCTCGCCTTCGCGCAGGGCCCGGACCAGGCCCGGGTGGGGGTTGGCCTTGAGGGCGTAGAAGAGGGTGAACTCCTCGGGCAGGGAGTCGAACAGCTGCTGCCGTGCCGCGTCGAGCTCGTCGAGGTCGTACACGTACAGCGGTGTGCCGAAGCGTTCGGCAAGTGCCTGGTAGCGGCTCATCGCCCTTCCCCGTCGATCATCTCGGTCAGTACCTGCCGGGCGTTCTTCCCGTGCAGGCTCAGCGGCAGTTCGTCCAGGACCCGGCACAGAGCGGGCACCTTGGCCAGCTCCAGGCGCTCGGCCAGTTCCTTCAGGACGGTGTGGGGGGCCAGTTCCGTCTCGGCGAAGATGACCAGGTCGCGGGTCTCGGTGGGCGGCAGCGCCGTGGCGGTGCGCACTCCGGGGATGTCCATGGCGGCGGCCTCGATCTCCACCGTGCTCATCCGGATGCCCTTGCGCTTGAACATGTCGTCGCGGCGGCCCTCGAAGTAGAGGTAGCCGTCCTCGTCGAGCCGGCCGTAGTCGCCGGTGTGGAGGCGCAGCGCCCCGGTGTCGGGGTCGCGGCGGAAGGTGCGTGCGGAGAGTTCGGGGCGGCGCCAGTAGCCGGGCATGACGTGCGGGCCCACGGCGACGATCTCGCCGGTCTCGCCGGTCGGGAGGGACCGGCCCTCCGCGTCGAGGATGAGGACGGTGGTGCCGGGCAGGGGCAGGCCCACCGACCGGGGGCGCTCGTGCTCCTGGTCCGGCGGCATGATGGAGACGCGCTTGCACTCGGTCTGGCCGAACTGGCGGACCACCTGGACGCCGGGGAACGCTTCGCGCAGGGCGGCGACCGCGTGGTCGGGCAGCGCGGCACCGGTGTTGGTGAACATCCTTACCGGGAGCGGGTCCTGGGTGTCGCGCCGGGCGAGTGTGCCGATCATCGTGGCCAGGGACGGCACGATGGGAACCACGGTGGCACCGGTCTCGCGCATCCGTCGCAGCAGTACGAGGTCGGACTCGCCTCCGTCCAGGACCAGTTGCGAGCGTCCGAGGCAGGCGAGCAGCACCTTGTACAGGCCGTAGTCCCAGGAGATCGGGAAGCGGCAGAAGACGACGTCGTCGGGCCGGTACCCCAGCACCTCCTGGATGGCGCGGGAGGCGAAGGTGACCTGCGCGTGGGGGCACACGACCGCCTTGGGCGCGGCGGTGCTGCCGGAGGTGTAGACGAGGAACGCGGTGTCGTCGCCGCCGATGTCCAGGGGCGGGGGCGCGGGGCGCCCGGCGGCCTCCTCGACATGGGGCCAGATCGCCGCGAGGTCGTGCACGGGGAGTGCGGCGGCCCGGCCGAGTACTTCGGTGGTGGGGCCGTCGCCGATGATGAGGGAGGGTTCGGCGTCCTCGATGACGGACCGGAGGTGGTACTCCTTCATCGCGGGGTTGAGCGGTACCAGGATCACCCCGAGGCGTGAGGCCCCGTAGACCATGGCCACCAGCTCGCGCCGGCTGGGGAGCTGCACGAGCAGCCGGTCGCCGCGTACCGCGCCCTGCTCGCCGAGCCAGGCGGCGAAGCCGTGGCTGAGTTCGGCCATCCGCCGGTACGTCACCTCGCCGGCGGAGTCGTGCAGACACTGACTGTCCGGGGTGTCCGCGGCCGCGTCGTCGAGCAGGGAATGGACCGTCCCGCCGTTCCCGTGCGCCGTCGGCGCGTAAGTGGTGTTCGGATTCTCCACGGTTCCAACGTCGCTTTCGGGTGTGGGTGGCGAGCGGACCGGCGTCGTCGCGCGACGGGGCCGGGCGCTTCGAGGGGAGGTGGGGAGGTCCGGAGCAGCCGGGGCACGGGCCCGGAGGGGAGGGGGTCCGTGCCCCGGCTTCCGGGGAGGGCGGTCTATGACCTAAGGGCTGTCCCGTAATCCGTGGTGGATCAGCGCGCGGCGTCAGATGCGGTGCATCGCAAGGCGGAGGAGCGTCCGCATACTGGATGTAT
>NZ_JBEOVJ010000115.1:0-22938 GCF_040295435.1 Streptomyces sp. NPDC002809 | reverse complement strand
CCGACCCTGGACCCTGCGGCCTGGGAGGGATTTGCCGGGGCCCAGCAGGAGGACGGGGCGATGCCGGTGATGGGTGCCATGCCGGAGGCTTCCTCGTACGCCTGCCATCCCCGTCCGGACCGTCCGATCAGCGGTCGGGATGCCCGCCGCGCGGGTCCGCGCCGCTGCCGGCGGCCCTTCTGCCGCCCGATGCCGGGCCGCGCTGTTCGCCGAGCTGGAGCATGGGGAAGCTGCCGGTGTCCGTCGGCGCGTGCTCGGGCAGCCACAGGACGGCGATCGCCCCGCCGGCGCCCTCGGCCGCGCCCTCGGGGGCCGCGTTGCGGAAGGTGAGGCGGGCACCGAGCACCCGCGCCTGACCGGCCGCGATCGTCAGCCCCAGCCCGTGCCCCTGCCCTGCCCGGTCCGAGGATCCGGTACGGAACCGGCTCGGCCCCTCCCGCAGCAGCGCCGCCGGGAACCCCGGACCGTGATCGCGGACCCGCACCACCCGGCCCTCGACCGTGACCTCCACGGGCGTGGAGCCGTGCTTGGCGGCATTGCCCAGCAGATTGAACAGGATGCGCTCCAGCCGCCGCGGGTCGGTGCTGACCCACGACTCGTGGACCACCTGCATCCGCACCTCCGGGTTCAGCAGCGCCACCCGGCGGCTGACGAACTCACCCAGCGCGAGCTGCTGCAGCTCGGCCCGCTCGGAGGCGCTGTCCAGCCGGGCCACCTCCAGCACGTCCTCGACCAGCGTGCGCATCGCCTGCGCCCGGTCCCGTACGAGCTCAGTGGGCCGCCCCGGCGGCAGCAGCTCGGCAGCCGTCAGCAGCCCGGTCACGGGCGTGCGCAGTTCGTGCGCGATGTCCGCGGTGACCCGGCGCTCGGCCTCGATGCGCTCGTTCAGCGCGTCCGTCAGGGCGTCCACCGCGCCGGCCAGCTCGTCGGTCTCGTCCCGCACGACCCCGCCGACGGCATCCCCGACCCGTACATCGGTATGGCCCTGCGCGACCCTGCCCGCCGCGGCGGCCGCCTTGCGCAGCCGGCGCGAGAGCTGGCCGCCGATCAGGACACCCAGCGCGGAGCCGCCGAGGACCACCGAGACCGAGCCGATGATCAGGGCCCGGTCGAGATCGCCCAGGATCGTGGCGGAGCGGTCGGCGAAACGGGTGTGCAGCGAGAGCACGTCACCGCCGGGCAGCGGTACGGCCGCCCAGACGTCGGGCACCCCGCCGCTGTCCTCGACGTGCGTCGCGCGACGGTTGCGACGGGTCTCCTGGCGCAGGCTGTCGGGCATCGTCGGATCGTTGAGCTTCGCGCCGAAGCGGGGGTCGGCCTTCTTCGTCTTCGTCGCCTCGTAGAGCAGCTGGGCGTAGGTCAGCCGCTCCAGCTGGACCTCGCGCGCGTTCTCCAGCATGGAGACCCTGGCGGCGTTGTGGACGACCAGGCTCAGCGCGATCGCGATCAGGGCGCCGACTGCGGCGATCGCGATACTGATCTTCCAGCGGACACCCGTCCGCAGGGCCGGGCGCCTCATGCCCTGAGTTTGTAGCCGAAGCCGCGGACCGTCTCGATCCGGTCCTGGCCGATCTTCGTGCGCAGCCGCTGCACATGGACGTCCACGACCCGGGTGTCCCCGCCCCAGCCGTAGTCCCAGACCCGCTCCAGCAGCTTGTCGCGGGAGAGCACCGTGCCGGGCGCGGACGAGAACTCCAGCAGCAGCCGCATCTCGGTGGGGGTCAGACCCACCTGCTCGCCGCCCTTGCGGACCTCCATGCCCTCGGTGTCGATCTCCACGTCTCCGAAGACGAGCACACCGCCGTCGGGCCGCGCCGCGGGCTCGCCACCGCTGCCCGTCCCGCTCCCCGAGGCATGGCCGAAGCGGCGGAGCACCGCCCGGATCCTGGCGACCAGGACCGCACCGTCGAACGGCTTCGTCACGTAGTCGTCGGCGCCGGCCTCCAGGCCGAGCACCACGTCGATGGAGTCCGCCCGCGCCGACAGCATGATCACGGGAACCGTCGACTCGTCCCGGATGCGTCTGCAGAGGCTGACCCCGTCCAGGCCGGGCACCATCACGTCGAGCAGCGCGATGTCGGGCCGGTCGGCCCGGAACGCTTCGAGGCCCAGGAGACCGTCGGGCATCGCGGTGACCACGAAGCCGTCCCGCTCCAGCGCCAGCTGGGTGGCCTCGCGGATGACATCGTCGTCCTCGACGAACAGGACATGGGTCTCGGCCATCGGACTGCTCTCAGTTCTTCGTCGGTTCCGTGGGCCCGGGGAAGTCCCCTTCCCCGGTTCCGACGGCTCTGTTGAAGTCGTTGTGCACCCGGTCCTGCTCGCTGAACCGGCTGCTTGCCCAGTGGTACGTGATCACTTCCTCGCCCGATGGGTAGGCGACCGCGTCCTTCTTCTCGTACACCTGGGTCGTCACCACCAGATCGCCGCGGTCGATGGTCCCGTAGACGGCGGGCTGCTCGATGGTGAACACGTTCTCGTACGTGCCGTCCGACCGCGGCCGGTACACATAGGTGCCCACGCCGACCGAGTCGCCGCAGGTCATCACGTTGACCACCACGTCCGCGGAGGGTCCGTCGGTCAGGCTGCCGTACGAGGTGTCCACCGGGTACTCGTCACCGGTGCAGGGCCTGAGGTCGGTCCTGACCCGCTCGCTCACCTCGGAATCCGCCTTGAGCAGGGACACCGCGTCGACCCGGGGCGTCGGCTTCGCCGTGGACGGGGTCGTGGTGCTCGGCGTGACCTGGGCGACCGGCTGGGTGCCTGCCGGGCCCTCGTCGCGCGTGCCCGTGCCGCCGGTGGAGCAGCTGACGGCGAACAGACCGAAGACGGCGAGCCCGGCCAGAACCGTGCTGCTCGCCGCCCAGCCGGTCAGCCGGCGTCCCGGCTTGCTGCCGGTCCCGTCCCCCGTGGGTCTTCCGGTGACATCGCCGCCGCTTCCGCCGCCGCCCTCACCGCTGCCTGTCAGGCCGCGCACCGCTCCCGCCCCCGCTCGTCATGACGCCCCTCGCGGGGCGCCCCTGCCTGTGCCCGCGACCGCACCGGGTTCCGGGGCGCCGGGACACGGAGGTCCGCCCCGCGGTCCCCGTTCTCCCGGATCAGCTCCGCACGGCTCGCCGCTTCCCTGCTCTCCAGCTCCTCGCGCAGTCGCGCCAGCGCCCGGTGCAGGGTGCTCTTCACCGTACCGGCCGACATACCGAGCGCCGCGGCCGTCTCCTCCGTGCTCATCTGCTCCCAGTGTCGCAGCACGACCACGCTGCGCTGCTTGGGAGCCAGCACGCCCAGGACGTCCATCAGCAGGGCGCGGTCGGCACGCTGCTCGGTGCCGTCCTCGACGCTGGCGTCGGGGAGCTGCTCGGTGGGGACCTCGTCCAGCTTGCGCGCCCGCCACCACTCGGTGCGGGTGTTGATCATGACGCGGCGCAGGTAGGCGTCGGCCAGGGACTTGTCGGCGATGCCGTCCCAGCGGCCGTAGGTGCGGGCCAGGGCGGTCTGCAGCAGGTCCTGTGCGTCCACGGGGTCGGGGACCAGCCGGCGCGCGCTGCGCAGCAACGCGTCCTGCCGGGTACGCACGTACTCCTCGAAACCGAGCACCTCACCCTGCGCCATGACAACCGCCTCCGTCCCCGTGAATCCCCGTAGAACCACTGTCAGCCGCCTGGTCGTCGGGCTGACGTCGGTGACGCTACGGAGCTGTTGTCACGAGGCTGTGCGGAGCAGCCGTACGCCGACGCACGGCTGCCCATCGGTTGTGTAACAGCGCAGGAGGAGAGGGACAAAGGGCCCGGGGAAGCGGAACGAGCCCGACCGGTCCGTCAGGTCAGCGGCAGCCGGTACTGACCGCCCGCGAGCGGTTCGACCAGACCGTCGGAGACCAGGCCGTCCAGTGCGCGGGCCCGCTGCACCGGCTCCTCCCACACCGCGTCGAGCGCCGACTGAGACACCGGGGTCACGGACTCGCGCAGCACCGCGAGGAGCCTGCCGCGCACCTGCCGGTCCGTACCGGCGTAGGTCTGGCCGCGGCGCGGGGGCCCCTGGTGCGCGGGCTTCCCGGCCAGCCGCCAGGCGCACTGCCCGGCGATCGGGCAGCGCGTGCAGTCCTCGTTCTTCGCGGTGCAGACGAGGGCGCCGAGCTCCATCGTCGCGGCCGCCCACTGCGCGGCCTGCTCGTCCTGCTCCGGGAGCAGTGCGCGGGCGAGCTTGCGCTCGGCGGCGGTGGTCGCGTTCGGCGGGTACTGGATGCCGCCGGCGGCCCGCGCGAACACCCTGCGGACGTTCGTGTCGAGGACGGCGTGCCGCTGCCGGTAGGCGAACGAGGCCACGGCGGCCGCCGTGTACTCGCCGATCCCGGGCAGCGCGAGCAGCTGGGCGTGCGCGCTCGGTACGTCGCCGCCGTGCCGTTCCGTTATGGCCTGGGCGGCGCCGTGCAGGCGCAGGGCCCGCCGCGGGTAGCCGAGCCGGCCCCACGCGCGGACCGCCTCGCCGGGCGGTTGTGCTGCGAGGTCGGCGGGGCGCGGCCAGCGGGCCAGCCACTGCTCGTACACCGGGAGGACCCGGTTGACGGGGGTCTGCTGCAGCATGAACTCACTCACCATCACGCCCCAGGCGCCCGCTTCGGGGCGGCGCCAGGGCAGATCGCGGGCGTGCTGGTCGAACCACCCGATGACGGGAGTGTGGAGGGAGGTGGGGGGCGTCTGTGTCGCAGTCGTGGCAGTCATCGCACTGCCGATCCTGGCACGGAAGCGCAGACGAAGGTCAGGGGGACGGGGGTGTCACCCCTCGAAAGAGCCCATGGAGTGATAGGGACACCCGTCTTTCCCTGCCCTGCCGGACCCGCGTTCCGGCAAGTGGCGGCACGTTCCGCGAGCCGTTGCGGCAACTGGCCCCACGGATCGCCTCCGGGCGTCGCGGCGCTGCCGTGCCCGCCGGCGGGGCTCGCGGCCCGGTGTGGTGAACCGTCGCCCCGCGAAGATCGCATGCCGTAGGCGGATGATCACTCAAGGTGCTCGCGGTGTACTCCGGGGCGGGAACGGGCCGCCCCAGGATGATGATCGGCAAAACTCGAAGGCCTGTGGCGGCGGGTGGGGCGGGAGTTGGCGCTGTTCTCTCGTACAGTTTGCGCCGTGGGATCTCTGCGTAATCCGATCGGGCCGCTTCCCTCCACCATCTACTGGCGACGGAGGGCGGTAGCGGCGACGCTGATTGCGCTGCTCGCGTTGCTGGTCGTATGGGCCGTCACCTCCGGTGGCGGCAAGGGGAATCACGACGACTCACGGGCCCCCGGCTCGGGTCCCGTGGACTCGATCACGCCAGGACCCTCCGGTTCCGGCCCGGCGATCAGTGAACAGCCGGGCGGGCGCGACGAGTCGGGCGACTCCGGCGGCAGCGGCGGGAGTGGCGGCGGAAGTTCGGACGCGGGCTCCGGCGGGGCGGGCGGCGGGACGGGCGACGACGGCAACGGCTCGGACACGGAGGCCGGTTCCGGTGCGAGCGGCGGATCGGGCGCCGGAACCGCGGGGCAGCAGGTCCCGGCAGGCTCCGCGCTTCCCGACTGCGTGCCCGCCGCGTTGCGACTGACCCTGAAGACCGACCTCCGCTACGGACCCGGCGACAAGCCGAAGTTCCGGCTGATCGCCACGAACACCTCGTCCACCGCGTGCAAGGCCGACTTCGGCCCGAAGGCCGCGGTCCTCACCGTCACCGAGGCGGGCGGTGACGACGAAGAGGTGTGGTCCTCCGAGGACTGCCCGCGCAACGCGGCCGCCGTGCTGCTGAAGGTGCCGGCGGGAGCGACCGTCGAGTACGCCGTGGAGTGGGACCGCGCCAAGAGCGCCCCGAAGTGCGCGACACCGCCTGCGGGGTCCGCGGGCCCCGGTACGTACCTGGTCGAGGCCAAGGCCGCGGGTGAGCCCGTGCAGCGCGCCTCGTTCGTCCTCGCGAAGGACTGACGCGGCGGCTCGCGGGACGGGGCGGCAGGGGCCGAGGGGCTGAGGATCCGCGCGTCCCTGAAGGTCCGGCGCGGTGGCGCCCGGCGCAACGGCCCGGCACAGCGGCTCGCGCAGCGGCCCGGCCTGACGGGCGGACCCGCGCCCGCACGTGCCGCGGCTACGCGTACCGCGCCTGACGCCGCGCTTGCACGTACCGCGCCTGACGCCGCGCTTGCACGTACCGCGCCTACACGTACCGTTCGAGAATCGACGACTCGGCCAGCCGGGACAGTCCCTCGCGCACGCTGCGCGCCCGCGCTTCGCCGACCCCGTCGACCGTCTGGAGATCGTCCACGCTCGCAGCGAGCAGCTTCTGCAGGCCGCCGAAGTGCTCCACCAGCCGGTCGATGATCGCCCCGGGCAGCCGCGGCACCTTCGCCAGCAGCCGGAAGCCACGCGGAGACACCGCCGAGTCGAGCGTCTCCGGAGAGCCGCTGTACCCCAGCGCCCTTGCCACGACCGGGAGTTCGAGCAGCTCGGTGTGGGACAGGGCGTCCAGCTCGGTGAGCGCCTCGGCCACCGTGCGCGAGCGCTTCGCGGTCGGCTCCGGCACGTAGTCGCGCACGACCAGCTCGCGCTCCGGTTCCACGCCCGCGATCAACTCGTCGAGCTGGAGCGAGAGAAGCCGGCCGTCGGTCCCGAGCTCCACCACGTACTCGGCGATCTCGGTCGCGATCCGGCGGACCATCTCCAGGCGCTGGGCGACTGCGGTCACGTCCCGGACGGTCACGAGGTCCTCGATCTCCAGAGCGGAGAGCGTGCCCGCCACCTCGTCGAGCCGGAGCTTGTACCGCTCCAGCGTGGCGAGTGCCTGGTTGGCGCGGGAGAGGATCGCGGCGGACTCCTCCAGGACCCGGCGCTCCCCGTCCACGTACAGCGCGATGAGGTGCATCGACTGGGAGACCGAGACGACCGGGAAGTTGCACTGCTTGGAGACCCGGTCCGCCGTGCGGTGACGGGTGCCCGTCTCCTCGGTGGGGATCGAGGCGTCCGGGACCAGCTGGACGCCGGCCCGCAGGATCTTGGTCATGTCCTTGTCGAGGATCAGTGCCCCGTCCAGCTTGGCGAGCTCGCGCAGCCGGGTCGCGGTGAACTCCACGTCCAGCACGAATCCGCCGGTGCACATCGACTCGACGGTCTTGTCCATGCCGAGCACGATCAGGCCGCCGGTGTTGCCACGGAGAATGCGCTCCAGGCCGTCCCGCAGGGCCATTCCGGGCGCGACGGCGGTCAACGAGGCGCGCATCAGCGCCTCGTTCCCGGTGCCTTGGCCGGACTTTCCGGGCGATGCTGCCCGGTCGCTGGCTGCCACTGCACTCCTCCGGTCACAGGTTTGCGGTGCCCTAAGGGCCTCTCGTTCGGACCTTGCCGGGCTCGCGCGGTCCGGCGCGCACGCCCGAACGAAAGACCCTACGTCCCTCATGCCGTTCGTACGGACGGGCGAGACCAGGGCAAAGTCTACCGGCGTACGCCGTCCT
The DNA here is from genome assembly GCF_040295435.1 of Streptomyces sp. NPDC002809. NCBI lineage: Bacteria > Bacillati > Actinomycetota > Actinomycetes > Kitasatosporales > Streptomycetaceae > Streptomyces > Streptomyces sp. NPDC002809. The sequence goes on along the minus strand of NZ_JBEOVJ010000115.1, from coordinate 15,473 downwards.
CCCGTGGGGCCTGTGTACGAGAGCGGCCCGGCAGCACTCTCAGGGCGTCGCCCATGTTGGCGACTTCCGTGACCTTCATACCGGCCGGGACCTTCCCCGGATCGGTCGGAACGAGTGCGTGGGTGAAGCCCAGGCGGTGTGCCTCGGCCAGTCTGCGCTGGACCCCGGTGACCCTTCTGACCTCCCCCGCGAGCCCCACCTCGCCGATCGCCACCAGGTTCTTGGGCAATGGTGTGTCGCTCGCCGCGCTGGCCAGGGCGAGCGCGATCGCGAGGTCCGCGGCCGGCTCCGAGAGCTTCACACCGCCCACCGTGGCGCTGTAGATGTCCCGCTTGCCCAGCGAGCTGATCCGGCCGCGCTGCTCCAGGACGGCCAGCATCATCGACACCCGGGACGTCTCGAGACCCGAGGTGGTGCGCCGGGGCGAGGGGATCTGGGAATCGACGGTGAGCGCCTGCACCTCGGCGACCAGCGGGCGCTTGCCCTCCAGGGTCACGGTCAGGCAGGTGCCGGGCACGGGCTCGTCCCGGCGTGTGAGGAAGAGGCCGGAGGGGTCGGCGAGACCGGTGATGCCCTCGTCGTGGAGCTCGAAGCAGCCGACCTCGTCGGTCGCCCCGTAGCGGTTCTTGACGCCGCGCACGAGGCGCAGCCGGGCATGGCGGTCGCCCTCGAAGGAGAGCACCACGTCGACCAGGTGCTCCAGCAGCCGCGGTCCGGCGATCGCCCCGTCCTTGGTGACGTGGCCGACCAGCAGGGTCGACATGCCGCGCTCCTTGGAGGCGCGGATGAGCGCGCCCGCGACCTCGCGGACCTGCGCCATGCCGCCGGGTGCGCCGTCGATCTCGGGGGAGGCGACGGTCTGTACGGAGTCCAGGACGAGCAGGGACGGCTTGACCGCGTCCAGATGGCCCAGGACCGCGGACAGGTCGGTCTCGGCGGCCAGGTACAGATGGTCGTTGATCGCCCGGATCCGGTCGGCGCGCATGCGGACCTGGCTGGCGGACTCCTCGGCCGTGACGTAGAGCGTGCGGTGCTCCTCGCTCGCGGCCTTGGCCGCCACGTCCAGCAGCAGCGTCGACTTCCCGACGCCCGGCTCGCCCGCGAGCAGCACGACGGCGCCAGGCACCAGCCCGCCGCCCAGCACCCGGTCCAGCTCGCCGACGCCCGTCGAGCGGGCGGTGGCCTGGCGGCTGTCGACCTGGCCGATGGGGAGAGCGGCGGTCGAGACACGGCCGGCCGCCGTGGTCCGGACCGCAGGGGCGCCGCCGAACTCCACGACCGTCCCCCAGGCCTGGCACTCGAAGCAGCGGCCGAGCCACTTGGCGGTCGTCCAGCCGCACTCGGTGCAGTGATAGGACGGCCGGTCCTTCGCGGATTTCGTACGAGCAGCCATGGCGCCACCGTATAGGTGCGGTCGGACAGCGGAGCCCGGTGCGGTGCGCGGGCGGGGTCGCCGGTGGGGTCGCGCATCGCCACCGTGGGTGGAATCGTGAATCCCTGTCCCTTATCGAGCGATACATTCACCCGAAAGGGTTAAATGTGCTCAAGGGGTGCGAGGGGTATGCCCTGCGCTGCCTACGGTCGCAAGGTGACGAGCAGCAGGCTGGAGACCCCCACGAACACCCCCGGCGCACACCGGGCGCAGCACCGCGCGCCCCACTCCTCGCCGAAGCAGCCGCCGGCCCGTTACGAACCGCATCTCGACGGCCTGTTCACGTACTGCCTCTCCGTGCTCTGCGACCACGACGCCGCCACCGAGGCGCTCGGCGGGGTGCTGGCGCTGGCGGAGCGGCAGGGCGGCCGGTGTCCCGCGGACGAGGAGGAACGCCGAGCCTGGCTGTACGCACTGGCCAGATGGATGTGTCTGCGCAGGCTCGGCGAGCAGAAGCAGGGCCGTCAGGCGCACCGCAGACCTGCCGGGGCCCGGGCGCGCAGGCAGTCGGCCAGGGCGCAGGACGACCATCGCGGGGCCGTCGCACCCGCAGCCCGCGCGGGACGGCGCACGCCCGCGTCCGCGCACACCTCGAAGGCTGCGGGCGCACCACCGCCCGCGCCCCCCGCGCCCCGCTCCTCCACATCGGCGTCCCTCGCGTCCGCCTCGCCGGCCATGTCCGCGGAGAGCCCCGCGGCGGCCGAGGCGCACCGTCGCGAACTGGCTCAGCTGGCCTGGCCCGAGGCGGCGGGCACCAGTCCCGAACAGCGCGAGGCGCTGGAGCTCGCGGTGCGCCACCGGCTCACCCCGCGCGCGGTCGCCGCCGTCCTCGGGCTGGAACCCGCGACCGCCCGGGAGCTCCTGGCCGCGGCCGCCTGCGAGGTGGAACGGACGAGGGCCGCCCTCGCCGTCGTGGAGAAGGGCAACTGCCCCGCGGTGGGCAGGCTCACCGGCGACCATCGTGTGCTGCTCTCCGCCACCCTGCGCCGCGAGCTGGTACGGCATGTGGACGACTGCCCGGGCTGCCGCCGCGCGGCCGAGCGGGCCGGCGCACAGGGCCCCTGGCCGGGGGCCGCGGTCACGCCCGTGGCCGTGCTGGCGGTCGTCGAGGCGCCGCGCCCCTCCGCCTATGTGGCGATGCTGCATGCTCAGAAGCACCAGAAGAATCGGTCCGCCACACCCCGGTTCGACCGGACGGGCTTCCCGATGGACCCGAAGGACCATGCCGCGCGCCGGGACCGGCTGCGGTCCAGGGTCATGACAACGACGGTCGTCGCCACGGTCGTCGCGGCCCCCGTGATCGCCCTCTGGTCCGCCTACCGGGGTGCCCCGCTCACCGGCGAGGGGCGCGAAGGCTCGGCGGTCACCGCGACCGAGACGGACGACGGCCACGGGACCGGCGACCCGTACGGCCACTACGAGAACGCGGGCAACGCCCGTCCGGAGCCCGGCCCCGGTTTCACGGACGGCGACCGTCTCCCGGACGTCTCGGCCGAGGTCATCAGCGTGGGCGCGGACCCGGACCGGGACGGGGGAGAGGACAGCGCGGGCCGCCTGACCGTCGAGGCCCGCTCGTCCGGCGGCACGACGACGATCACGCTCACCGCGTCGAAGGCGGGCCCGGTCGTCTGGTCGGCCGGCACGGGCCAGTCCTGGCTGCATCTGAGCAGCACTTCGGGAACGCTCGCGGCGGGCGACAGCATCACGGTCCGCGTCCTCGTGGACCACGGGCGCGAACCCGCCGGGTACTGGACCGCACGGATCGCCGTCGCCCCGTCGGAGTCGGTCGTGGTGATGCACGGGTACGGGGGGCGGGCGCCCTCCGCCTCGCCACGGCCTCCGGCGCCGAGCGGCCCGGCCCACTCGCACCCGCCCGTTCCGGAGGAGCCGTCGCCGTCCTCCCCGGGCCCCGATCCCACCCCGACACCCGACCCGACGGACACCACCCCGACGCCGACGGACCCGGGCTCACCGAGCCCGTCCCCGGACCCGACGGACTCCCCGCCCCCGACCGGCGGCCCGGGCCAGGGCGGCCCGAGCACCCCGCCGGCGGCGGACCGGCGACGCTGACCCGGTCCCGGTCCCGGGAGGAAACGGGCCCGGGCATCCCGCCGACGGCAGACCGGCGGACCGGCGACCCTGACCCGGTGCCGGGAGTCCCGGGCCCGAGCGCGGGACGGCGGGGGACCGGCGTCCCCGCGGACCGCAGACCCGCGGGCCGACGGGCCCGGGACCGCCCCTAGACCGGGTCCGCCGGGTGCGGTGCCATCGGCAGCAGCGAGGAGAGCCGCTCCTCGCACAGCCCGACCAGCCGGTCGTACGCCTCCTTGCCCATCAGCTCCGTGAGCTCGGGCCGGTACGACACGTACACCGGCTCCCCGGCACCGTGCGCCGATGTCGCCGACGTGCACCACCAGTGCAGGTCGTGCCCGCCCGGTCCCCAGCCCCGGCGGTCGTACTCACCGATCGTCACCTGGAGGATCCGCGTGTCGTCGGGCCGGTCGATCCAGTCGTACGTACGCCGGACCGGAAGCTGCCAGCACACGTCCGGCTTGGTCTCCAGGGGCTCCTTGCCCTCCCGCAGCGCCAGGATGTGCAGGGAACAGCCGGCACCCGCGGCAAAGCCGGGACGGTTCTGGAAGATGCAGGAACCCTCCCAGCGCCGCGTCTGCCGCTCCCCGTCGTCATCGGTCTGGACCCAGCCCGATTCCGTACCCACGTCGTGGAACTGCCACAGGTCCGGAGTGAGCCTGGCCACGTGCCCGGCCACCCTCTTCTCGTCGTCCTCGTCCGAGAAGTGGGCGCCCAGGGTGCAGCACCCGTCGTCCGCGCGACCGGCCTGGATGCCCTGGCAGCCACTGCCGAAGATGCACGTCCACCTGGACGTCAGCCAGGTCAGGTCACAGCGGAAGACCTGCTCGTCGTCGGCGGGGTCCGGGAACTCCACCCACGCCCGCGCGAAGTCGATCCCCGTCTCGTCGGACCCCTGAGGTCCCTCTGTCTGCGGCTGCTGCATCTCCTGCTTCGTCTTCTGCTTCTTCGTGACTTTGCCCGGCTTCGCCTTTTTCGTCTTTGGCACGCGCCCAGAGTAAGACCGTGGGGCGCATGGGCGGGGACCATGCGCCGGTCCGTCCCCGCCCGAAGCCGCAGTAGCGTTCTGCATATGAGACTCGGAGTCCTCGACGTGGGGTCGAACACGGTTCATCTGCTGGTGGTCGACGCGCACCCCGGCGCCCGCCCGCTGCCCGCGCACTCGCACAAGGCGGAACTGCGGCTGGCCGAGCTCCTCGACGAGGACGGCGCGATCGGCCCGCTCGGCGTGGACCGGCTGGTGACGACGATCGCCGGTGCGCTCCAGGCCGCCGAGGACAAGGGCTGCGAGGACGTACTGGCGTTCGCCACCTCCGCGGTGCGCGAGGCGAGCAACGCCGACAAGGTGCTGGCCCGGGTCCGCGACGAGACGGGCGTCGACCTCGCCGTCCTCAGCGGCACGGAGGAGGCCCGCCTCACCTTCCTCGCCGCCCGGCGCTGGTTCGGCTGGTCGGCGGGCAAGCTGCTCGTCCTGGACATCGGCGGCGGCTCGCTGGAGATCGCGTACGGCATCGACGAGGAACCGGACGCCGCCGTGTCGCTCCCGCTGGGCGCCGGCCGGCTCACGGCCGGCTGGCTGGCAGGCGATCCGCCGGGTCCGGCGGAGGTGAAGGAGCTGCGCCGCCATGTCCGGGCACGGATCGCCCGCAGCGTCGGCGAGTTCACCCGCTTCGGCCGCCCCGACCATGTCGTGGCCACGTCCAAGACCTTCAAGCAGCTCGCCAGGATCGCGGGCGCCGCACGCTCCACCGAGGGGCTGTACGTGCAGCGCACCCTCAGCCGCAAGGCCCTGGAGGAGTGGGTGCCGAAGCTGGCCGCGATGACGATCGAGGAGCGGGGAAACCTCCCCGGCGTCTCCGAGGGCCGGTCCGCCCAGGTGCTGGCCGGCGCGCTGGTCGCGGAGGGCGCGATGGACCTCCTGGGCGTCGAGGACCTGGAGATCTGCCCCTGGGCGCTGCGCGAGGGAGTGATCCTGCGCCGCCTGGACCACCTGACGTCCACCGAGGACGTGGCCCTGAACTGACGGGGCGGACCCCGGCGCGGCACCGTCATGGCCCTTCTCACTTTCCGCCGGACTCCCTCGGCGACGCGCACCGCTGCCCGTACGCTGTCTGCGTGGCAGAACCAGTGGTGCGCATCCCGGATGCGAAGGTCGCCCTGTCGACGGCCTCGGTCTATCCGGAGTCGACGGCGACGGCCTTCGAGATCGCCGCGCGCCTGGGGTACGACGGCGTCGAGGTCATGGTCTGGACCGACCCCGTCAGCCAGGACATCGAGGCCCTGCGGCGGCTCTCGGACTACCACCAGGTGCCGATCCTGGCCGTTCACGCCCCCTGTCTGCTGATCACACAGCGGGTCTGGTCCACCGATCCCTGGGTCAAGCTCCAGCGGGCGCGTGCCGCGGCCGAGAAGCTCGGCGCGTCGACCGTCGTCGTCCATCCGCCGTTCCGCTGGCAGCGGGGCTACGCGCGTGACTTCGTCACCGGGATCTGGCGGATGGCGGACGAGACCGACGTGCGCTTCGCCGTCGAGAACATGTACCCGTGGCGCTACCGGGACCGCGAGATGCTCGCGTACGCCCCCGACTGGGACGTCACCAACGACGACTACCGCCACTTCACGGTCGACCTGTCGCACACCTCGACGGCGCGTACGGACGGCATGGCCATGGTCGACCGGATGGGCGACCGGCTGGCCCACGTCCACCTGGCCGACGGCAAGGGTTCCGGCAAGGACGAGCACCTGGTGCCCGGCCGCGGCGACCAGCCCTGCGCCGAACTGCTGGAGCGGCTGGCCCGGACCGGCTTCGACGGCCACGTCGTCATCGAGGTCAACACCCGCCGGGCGATGTCCACCGCCGAACGCGAGGCCGACCTCGCCGAGGCGCTCGCCTTCACCCGGCTGCACCTCGCCTCCCCGGCGCAGGTGCCGCGCTCATGACCCCGGGCGCCGAAGCCCAGGGCCCCAGGCGCCGCGGCCGCCCCTCCCGCACGACGGCGACGACCGGCCCGGACGCGCGCACCCGCATCCTGGAGGCCGCCCGCACCGAATTCGCCGAACGCGGCTACGACAAGACGTCGGTCCGCGGCATCGCGAAGGCGGCGGGCGTGGACGCTGCCCTGGTCCACCACTACTTCGGTACGAAGGACGAGGTCTTCGCCGCCGCGATCGAGCTCTCCTTCGAACCCGCCCTGGTGATCCCGGCCATTCTGGGCAGTGACAAGGACGGCCTGGGGGAGCGGCTGGCCCGCTACTTCATCGCGGTCTGGGAGAGCCCGGCGTCCAGGACCCCGCTGCTGGCGGTCATGCGCTCGGCCCTGACCCACGAAGCGGCGGCGAACGTGCTGCGCGGCTTCGTCCTGCGGCGCCTGCTGGGACGGATCGCGGAACAGCTGGACGTGCCGGACCCCACCTTCCGCGCCGAACTGGCCGCCTCGCACATGGTGGGCATCGCGATGCTGCGGTACGTGCTCCGGGCGGAACCCCTGGCATCGGCGGACCCGGAGAAGATCATCGCGATGGTGGCCCCGACCCTGCAGCGCTACCTGACGGACCCGGCCCAGGCCGGCGACCCGGACCTGCCGGGCGACTCGGGCCCCTCCGACTCGGGCCCCTCCGGATCAAGCCCCTCCGGCGATTGAGGAGCGGGGCCCGGGACAGAGCCCCGCCCCCCGTGCCAGTCCCCGCCCCCCGTGCCGCCCGCCGCCCACCCCCTGAGCACGCAATCCCGCATTCCGGACACCCCGTCCAGATCCTGGCACCGGAGGCGTACGCTCGAAGCCAGTCTTTTCTGTCGAAGGAGCGAGAGACGATGCCGCAGCTGAGGTCCCGCACTGTCACCCACGGCCGCAACATGGCGGGCGCGCGCGCCCTTATGCGCGCCTCGGGCGTAGCCAGCGAGGACATCGGCAAGCCGATCATCGCGGTCGCCAACTCGTTCACCGAGTTCGTCCCCGGCCACACCCACCTCGCCCCGGTCGGCCGGATCGTCTCCGACGCGATCAAGGCGGCGGGCGCGGTTCCCCGTGAGTTCAACACGATCGCGGTGGACGACGGCATCGCCATGGGCCACGGCGGCATGCTCTACAGCCTGCCCTCCCGCGACCTCATCGCCGACAGCGTGGAGTACATGGTCGAGGCGCACTGCGCCGACGCGCTGATCTGCATCTCGAACTGCGACAAGATCACCCCGGGCATGCTGATGGCCGCGATGCGCCTCAACATCCCCACCGTCTTCGTCTCCGGCGGTCCGATGGAGGCCGGCAAGGCCACCCTCGTCGACGGCACGGTCCGCAAGCTCGACCTGGTCAACGCGATCAGCGACGCGGTCGACGAGAGCATCTCCGACGAGGACATCCTCCGCATCGAGGAGAACGCCTGCCCCACCTGCGGCAGCTGTTCCGGCATGTTCACCGCCAACTCGATGAACTGCCTGACCGAGGTCCTCGGCCTCTCCCTCCCCGGCAACGGCTCCGTCCTCGCCACGCACACCGCCCGCAAGGCGCTGTACGAGGACGCCGGCCGCACGGTCGTCGAGATCACCAAGCGCTACTACGAGCAGGACGACGAGACGGTCCTGCCGCGCGCCATCGGCACCCGCGCCGCGTTCGACAACGCGATGGCGCTGGACATCGCCATGGGCGGCTCGACCAACACGATCCTGCACCTGCTGGCCGCCGCCGAGGAGGCGGAGCTGGCGTACGACCTCGACGACATCAACGAGGTCTCGCGCCGGGTCCCGTGCCTCTCCAAGGTGGCCCCCAACGTGGCCCCCGGCGGTACGTACTACATGGAGGACGTGCACCGGGCCGGCGGCATCCCCGCCCTCCTCGGTGAGCTGCACCGCGGCGGCCATCTCAACGAGGACGTGCACTCGGTGCACTCCGACACGCTCGCCGAGTGGCTCAAGAACTGGGACGTCCGCGGCGGCTCGCCGTCCCCCGAGGCCGTCGAGCTGTGGCACGCGGCCCCGGGCTGCGTCCGTTCCGCGACCGCCTTCTCGCAGTCCGAGCGCTGGGACACCCTGGACCTGGACGCGGCGGGCGGCTGCATCCGCGACGTGGAGCACGCGTACTCCAAGGACGGCGGCCTCGCGGTCCTCAAGGGCAACATCGCCGTGGACGGCTGCGTCGTGAAGACGGCCGGCGTCGACGAGTCGATCTGGACCTTCGAGGGTCCGGCGGTCGTCTGCGAGTCGCAGGAGGAGGCCGTCGACAAGATCCTCCGCAAGGAGATCACGCACGGCGACGTGGTCGTCATCCGTTATGAGGGCCCGCGCGGCGGTCCCGGCATGCAGGAGATGCTCTACCCCACGTCCTTCCTCAAGGGCCGGGGCCTCGGCAAGACCTGCGCGCTGATCACCGACGGCCGCTTCTCCGGCGGTACGTCGGGCCTGTCCATCGGCCACGCCTCGCCCGAGGCGGCGTCCGGCGGCACGATCGCGCTCGTCGAGGACGGCGACCGGATCCGGATCGACATCCCGAACCGCTCGATCGAGCTCCTCGTCCCCGACGCCGAGCTGGCCACCCGCCGGGAGGCGCTGAACGGCGTGTACGCGCCGAAGAACCGGGAGCGCAAGGTCTCGGCGGCGCTGCGCGCCTACGCTGCCATGGCGACGAGCGCGGACCGCGGCGCCGTCCGCGACGTCTCCAAGCTGGGCTGAACCAACCCGGTCCGGCCCCTCCGGGAGGGGCCGGACCCATGGGCCCGCCACCCCCGCACCCGTGGCGGGAACACCGCAGCCGCCCCGTGCCCCGCCCCGCCCCTGGGATAATCGACCTCGTGAGCGAGAACAGCGACACCCCCGACGGCACGGTCCCCGACGCCACCGAGTCCGGCACGGCGTCCGGCACGGCGTCCGCCGGAGCCCCCGCGACCGCCCCCGGCCCGCAGCCCGAGTCCATCCGCTTCTTCGGCACGACCTGGGTCGCCCACGACGGCAACTACGGGCTCCGCCGCGCCGGGGTCGCCATCGGTTCGCTCGCCGCCGCGGTCGCCTCGTGCTTCGTGCTTCGGTTCGCCTACCAGGGCCTGGAGATCGCCGACGTCGGCAGCTTCGTCGGCCTGCTGGTCGTGCTGATGTTCGCCATCTGCAGCGCTGTCGCCTTCCGCAAGACGTGGGAGGGCTTCAGCCGCCGCCCGGCCGACCCGGGCCGCGAGGACACGCTGCGCGGCCTCAAGACGATCGGCTTCATCGGCTCGCTGCTCGCGTACTTCTTCCGTACGTTCTCCGAAGCGCCGGGCGAGAAGCTGCGGCGTACGGAGTACGAGGCGGCCCAGGCCCGGTTCGCGAAGCGCCGCTCGGCCCGGACCGGGAACCCGGCGGCCCGCAGGACGGCCAAGGCGAAGAAGGCCCGCCGCAGGTAGTGCGGACCGGGACGCGCCGGGCGGCACGATGACTTCATGACCGCATCGGACTCCCCGGAAGCCAATCCGGACCGCACCCCGAGCCCCTCGCCCGCCGCCCCCTCGCGCGCCCTTTCCTTCGACCGGGCCGCCGCCCAGTACGCGGCCGCCCGCCCCGGCTACCCGGCCGCCCTGTTCGACGCCGTCGAGGAGCTCTCCGGCCGCCCCCTGTCCGGCACCCGCACGATCGATGTGGGCGCGGGCACCGGCATCTCCACCCGCAGCCTCCACGACCGCGGCGCCCGCGTCGTCGCCGTGGAGCCGGGGCCCGGCATGGCGGCCGAACTGCACCGGGGCCTGCCGGGTGTCCCGCTGGTGCGGGGCGACGGCAACCGTCTGCCGTTCACCACGGCCTCGGCCGACCTGATCACCTACGCCCAGTCCTGGCACTGGACCGACCCGTCCCGCTCCGCCCCCGAGGCCCGGCGCGTCCTGCGGCCCGGCGGCGCACTCGCGCTCTGGTGGAACGTCGCCGACCACGAGGTCCCGTGGGTCGCCGCCCAGGACGCCCGGCTGCGCCGCTTCTTCGGGGCCGAGGCGGGCGCCGAGGACACCGGCGCCCACGGCTCGCCCGTCCGCCACCGCGATCTGCCGCCCGGGCTCGACTTCGTGCACCGCCGCGTCCCGTGGACCCGCCGGGTCCCGTCGGCCACGCACCTGGCCAACCTCGGCAGCCACTCCGCGTTCCTGGTCCTCGGCGAGGCCGCCACCCGGCGCTTCCTCGACGAGGAGCGCGAGCACCTCGCACCGCTGTTCCCGGACGGCACGGTCGAGGAGGCGTACGTCGTCGACCTGAACGTGGCCATCCGCTGACGGCCCCGGACGGTACCGGTGACGGCCCGCACGGCTGACGCCCCCGGACGCTGCCGGCGACGGTCCGTGCGACTAACCGACTGACGGCCCCGGCCCGTACCGCCGACGCCCCGGCCCGTACCGCTGACGAACCGGACCGAACCCGGCCCGCCGACGCGCGGTCCCTTGACGGCGGCGCCCTGGCGGCACCAAAATTCATCACATGATGAATTCTTCGGGCGCCGCCATCGAGGCCCGTGGCCTCACCGTCGTACGAGGCAGCCGCACCGTCCTGAAAGGACTCGACTTCACCGTCGGACCCGGCAGGATCACCGGCCTCCTCGGCCCGTCCGGCTGCGGCAAATCCACCCTGATGCGGGCCGTCGTCGGCACCCAGGCCAAGGTCACCGGCACCCTCGACGTCCTGGGCAGCCCCGCGGGCCACCCCACCCTGCGCCCGCGCATCGGGTACGTCACCCAGGCCCCCTCCGTCTACACCGACCTCACCGTCCGGCAGAACCTCGACTACTTCGCGGCGATCCTCCAGCCGGGCCGCCGCTACCGGGACGCCCGCCGCGAGGCAGTCACCCGCGCCGTCACCGAGGTCGACCTGACCAGCCACGCCGACGATCTCGCGGGCACCCTCTCGGGCGGCCAGCGCACCCGGGTCTCCCTCGCCGTGGCGCTGCTCGGCACCCCCGAACTGCTCGTCCTCGACGAACCCACCGTCGGCCTCGACCCGGTACTCCGGCGCGACCTCTGGAACCTCTTCCACCGCCTCGCCGCCGACCGCGGCACCACGCTGCTCGTCTCCTCCCACGTGATGGACGAGGCCGAGCGCTGCCACCGGCTGCTTCTGATGCGCGACGGCGAGATCCTCGCCGACGACACCCCCGAGGCCCTGCGCACCGGTTCCGGCACCGACACCGTCGAAGAAGCCTTCCTCCACCTGGTCGACGCGGCCGCCACCCGTCAGGAGAACGCCCGATGAGCACACCCGCACCCACACCCCCGGCGGCGAGGGGCGCATCCCCCCTGACGGCCGCCCGCACCCTCGCCACCGCCGGGCGGGTCCTGCGCCAGCTGACGCACGACCCGCGCACGGTCGCACTCCTCCTGCTGATCCCGGTCGTGATGATCACGCTGCTGCGATACGTCTTCGACGGGGCCCCGCAGACCTTCGACGCCATCGGCGCCTCGCTCCTCGGCATCTTCCCGCTGATCACGATGTTCCTGGTGACCTCGATCGCCACCCTGCGCGAACGCACGTCGGGCACCCTGGAGCGCCTCCTCGCCATGCCGCTCGGCAAGGGCGACCTGATCGCCGGCTACGCCCTCGCCTTCGGGGCCGTCGCCATCGTCCAGTCGCTCCTGGCCACGGGCCTCTCGGTCTGGGCCCTCGGCCTGGACGTCACCGGATCGCCATGGCTGCTGCTCCTGGTCGCCCTGCTCGACGCACTCCTCGGCACGGCGCTCGGTCTGTTCGTCTCCGCCTTCGCGGCATCGGAGTTCCAGGCCGTCCAGTTCATGCCGGCCGTGATCTTCCCGCAGCTCCTGCTCTGCGGACTCTTCGTCGCCCGCGACCGGATGGCACCCGCGCTCGAAGCGATCTCGGACGTCCTGCCCATGTCGTACGCCGTCGACGGCATGAACGAGGTCCTCCATCACACCGCCGTCACCGGCAGCTTCGTCCGCGACATCGCGGTCGTGGCCGGCTGCGCCCTTCTCGTCCTCGCCCTCGGCGCCGCCACCCTCCGTCGCCGCACCGCCTGACGGCCCGGTGCGAGGATGGCGCCACGAGAACAGTGAGCACAGCCCGGAGGGTGAAGCGCATGACCCAGACAGTTGCAGTCCTCGGCACCGGCAAGATCGGCGAGGCCCTGCTCAGCGGCATGATCCGGGCCGGCTGGCGCCCGGCGAACCTGCTGGTCACCACCCGCCGCTCCGAGCGTGCCGCGGAGCTCCACGACCGCTACGGAGTCGACGCGGTCAGCAACGCCGAGGCGGCCAAGCGCGCCGACATCCTCATCCTGGCGGTCAAACCCCAGGACATGGGCCGCCTCCTGGACGAACTCTCCGCACACATCACCGCCGACCGCCTGGTCATCAGCGCCGCCGCCGGCATCACGACCGCCTTCATCGAGGAGCGCCTCACCACGGGCACCCCGGTGGTGAGGGTCATGCCGAACACCCCCGTCCTGGTCGACGAGGGCATGTCCGTCATCTCCGCGGGCAGTCACGCCACCACCGACCACCTCGCGACCACCGAGGCGATCTTCGGAGGCGTCGGCAAGACCCTGCGCGTCCCCGAGTCCCAGCAGGACGCGGCCACCGCCCTCTCCGGCTCCGGCCCGGCCTACTTCTACTTCCTCGTCGAGGCGATGACGGACGCCGGCATCCTGCTCGGCCTGCCCCGCGCCCAGGCCCATGACCTCATCGTGCAGGCCGCCATCGGCGCCGCGGTGATGCTCCGCGACAGCGGAGAGCACCCGGTCAAGCTCCGCGAAGCCGTCACCAGCCCCGCGGGCACCACCATCAGCGCCATCCGCGAACTGGAGAACCACGGCGTACGCGCCGCCCTCATCGCGGCTCTCGAAGCAGCCCGCGACCGCAGCCGCGAGCTCGCCTCCGGCAACGGCTGACCTACTTCGCGGCAGCGATCAGCTCCGCACTGCGCACGACCTTCGCGAACCCACCGCCGTGCAGCGACACGGCGGTGGCCCGCGCCACCTCCTCCGCGCCCAGTGACCAGCCCCAGGGCCCGGTCAGGTCGAAGGTGTAGGTCGCGTCGAGCGGGACGAACACCTCGTATCCGAGATTCCCCGCCATTCGCGCGGTCGTCTCGACGCACATATTGGTCTGGATACCGGCCACCACGATCTGCTCCACACCGGCGGCGCGCAGCCACGCACCGAGATCCGGCGTCCCGTAGAACGCCGAGTTCACGCTCTTCGTCAGAAACAGTTCCTCCCCGCCGCCCTTTCCCCGCCGCTCCTCCACGTACGGCTTGAAGTCGTTCCCGGGATATCCCACCCGCAGAGGCGAATCAGGCTTGGGCGAGTCATGCCGTACGAAGGCGACGGGCCGCCCGCCGGACTGCCAGGCATCGATCAGCCCGGCGATGTTCTCGTCCGCCGCGGGATTGTTCCGCGGCCCCCAATAAGCCTCCTCCTCGAATCCCTGCTGCACGTCCACCACGACCAGCGCTGCGTTCTCCGCGATCTCCATGGCCACGATCCTGCCGCCCCGCACCCCGGCGGCCCAGAGGTCGGAAAGCCATCGACCGATGCTTTACTGCCACCATGCCCGTGCCCGAGACACCGCACCCCGTACCCACCCGGATCGCCCTCGTCTCCTTTCCCGGAGTCCGCGCGTTCGACGTCTCGGTCATCACGGAGGTCTGGGGCGTCGACCGTACGGACCGCGGAGTCCCGCCGTTCGTCCTGCGCCGCACGGCGGCCACCGGCGCCCCCATCCCGCTCCGCGGTGGCCTCTCCCTCACCCCGGACCGCACACTGAGCTGGTTGGCCCGAGCCGACCTGATCGTCGTCCCCGGCCTGGACGACCATGTGACACCGGCACCCGAAGCAGTCCTGGACGCGCTGCGCCGCGCCCACGCCCGAGCCACGCCGATCGCCGCCCTCTGCGGAGGCGCCTTCACCCTGGCCCAGGCAGGCCTTCTCGACGGCCGTCAGGCAGTCACCCACTGGAACCTCACGGACCTCCTGCGCACCCGCCACCCCGCCGTGACCGTTGTTCCGGACGCCCTGTTCGTCCACGACGACAACCTCTGGACGTCCGCCGGCACGGCAGCCGGCATCGACCTCTGCCTCCATCTCGTACGGACGACCCATGGCGCCGAGGCGGCGGCGACGATCGCGCGCTCGATGGTCACGGCCCCATTCCGTACCGGCACACAGGCCCAGTTCATCGAGCACCCCACACCACGCGCCGACCGCGACGCCGACACACTCGCGGCCGTACGCGCCTTCGCCCTGACCCGTCTGGCGGATCCGCATACGGTGGCGGAACTGGCCGCCCGGGCCGGCATGTCGCCGCGTTCCTTCGCCCGTCACTTCCAGGCGAGCACCGGCACCACTCCGCTGCGCTGGCTGATCGCCCAGCGCATCGCCGCAGCTCAGAAGCTGCTGGAGCGCACCGATCTGCCGCTGCCCGAGGTGGCACGCCGCACGGGCTTCGGCAGCGAGATCACCATGCGCCAGCACTTCGCCACCCATCTGGGCACCAGCCCCCGCGACTACCGCCGTGCCTTCCACAGCACCCCGGCGAGGACCGAGGTTGACACACCCCCTGCGCATCCGTAGTGTGCTCCGAGTTGTCCGACGTGAGCGCCGACCCCGGTCGGTCCCCGGACAGCCATTCCGCAGTAACCACAACGAGTGAGCGACGCATGTCGCCTGTCTCTGCGTGCGCATTTGCGAAATGAGGAATCCGCGTTCGAAGGAACGTGGCCCCGATTAGCGTCGAGGCCCTGGATTCCGCTAATGTCTCACTCGTCGGAACGGCCCAACAGCCGGGAGGACAAGCCCCGCTGACTGGGAATCAGGCCCGAGAGGATCTGATAGAGTCGGACTCGCCGGAAAGGGAAGCGCGAAAGCGAAGAACTGGAAAGCGAAAACGCAAGGCCCGCTTCGACCGGGAATCGGACACGAAAGAGTCTGATAGAGTCGGAAACGCAAGACCGAAGGGAAGCGCCCGGAGGAAAGCCCCAGAAAATGTTCTGAGGGTGAGT